>CAVGBV010000060.1:15843-16665 GCA_963627615.1 Alloprevotella sp. | reverse complement strand
GACGTATGGAGGGACACGCAAGCATTATGGTACGGATCTGATGGATCTATGGAATACGCCGGGCGAGATTCCGATCTATTCCATGACCTATGGCAGGGTGAGTCAGATGGGATGGAATGAGAAGGGAGGCTGGCGGGTCGGCGTTACATCCTCCGCCGGTATCTACTACTATTATGCTCATCTGGCAGCTTTTGCGGAGAATCTGCGAGTGGGAGATTTTGTGGAGCCGGGCCGTCTCCTTGGATATATGGGGGATTCCGGATATGGACCGGAAGGGACGAGGGGACAGTTCGCGACCCATCTGCATTTAGGAATTCAGGCCTATCCGGAGGCAGAAGACGCGGGCTGGATCAATCCCTATCCTTTTTTGCGGGGAAAAAAGAGTTGACAGAGTGCCTGTGAAAAAGTTATAATGTGAGAAAACTTTTACTGAGGAGATGGAACGATGAAGATCAGCCAATTGTTTCAAGAGGAGAAAATAACACTGTCCTTTGAGGTGTTTCCTCCGAAGACAACCGATAAATTAGAGAGTGTCAAAGTGGCGACGGAGAAGATCGCGGCGCTGCATCCGGCTTTTATGAGTGTAACATATGGTGCGGGCGGCGGAACCAGTGATTATACGGCGGCTATCGCGCAGAATATACAGAAAGCGGAGAATGTGCCGACACTTGCGCATCTGACCTGTGTCTCTTCCAGTCAGGAGAAGATTGATCATCAGCTTCAGCTTCTGCAGAACAACGGAATAGAGAATATCATGGCGCTTCGCGGCGATATTCCGGAAGGAGCCATTCCACAGGAGGAGTGGAGTTTCCGGTATGCGTC
>CAVGBV010000060.1:11366-15816 GCA_963627615.1 Alloprevotella sp. | reverse complement strand
GCGGTGCCTGCTATCCGGAGGGACACCCGGAATCGGCCAACCAGCGGGAGGATATTCAGAACCTGAAGAAAAAAGTAGAAGCCGGGTGTGATTTCCTGACGACGCAGATGTTTTTTGACAATAATATCCTCTATAACTTCCTGTATAAGATTCGTGAGGCAGGGATTACGGTTCCGGTGGTAGCCGGAATCATGCCGGTCACGAATGGACGGCAGATTGCGAGAATCTGCCGGATCTCAGGCAATACTCTGCCGCCGCGCTTCAAGCAGATTATCGATCGTTTTGCGGATCATCCGGCCGCGATGAAGCAGGCCGGGATCGCTTTCGCGACGGAACAGATCATCGATCTTTTGGCCAACGGAGTAAACCACATCCATGTGTATTCGATGAATAAACCGGATGTAGCGCGCAAGATTCAGGACAATCTGTCCGAGATCCTATAAGGAGGATCCTATGACAATTCTGGAAAAGATACGGCAGGGGTTCGTATATTTTGACGGCGGCATGGGAACCATGCTTCAGGCAAACGGCCTGCAAAGCGGAGAATTACCGGAACGGTGGAATCTGACGCATCCGGAACAGATCACCCAGATCCACCGTGCGTATGTGGAAGCGGGCTGTAATATTCTGAAAGTCAATACTTTTGGAGCGAATGTCTATAAATTTGGAGAAGAGCTGCCGGATGTGATTCACGCGGCTTTTGAATGCGCAAGAAAGGCAGTACAGGGAGAAGACGTAGCGCTTGCGCTTGATGTCGGCCCTCTGGGAAAGCTCCTGCGGCCCTTGGGAAATCTGGATTTTGAAGAGGCAGTTCAGGCTTTTGCGCAGATTGTCAGGTTGGGAGTAGAGAATGGAGCGGACCTTATCCTGATTGAGACGATGAACGATGCCTATGAGACCAAGGCAGCGGTTCTGGCAGCCAAGGAGAACAGTACGCTGCCGGTTTTTGTAACCAATGTCTATGATGAGCGGGGAAAGCTGATGACCGGTGCGGATCCTCTGGCGATGATCGCGATGCTGGAGGGCCTCAGAGTCGATGCGCTGGGAATGAACTGTTCCCTGGGACCGGCACAGATGAAGGCGCTGATGCCGGAGTTCGCACGGTATGCGTCTGTTCCGGTGATTGTCAATCCCAATGCGGGATTGCCGAGAAGCGTGGATGGAAAAACCATCTATGATGTCGGTCCGGAGGAGTTCGCTTCCCTGATGCGTGAGATTGCCGGAGAGGGCGCGCGGATCCTCGGCGGCTGCTGCGGTACGACGCCGGAATACATCCGGCAGATGATTGCGGCAACTTCCGACATGGCGCCGCTGCCTCTGACGGAAAAGACAGATACTGTGGTCTCTTCATATACCCATGGAGTACGTGTAGGGGACCGTACGATTCTTATAGGAGAGCGTATCAATCCTACCGGCAAGAAAAAGCTGAAAGAAGCCTTAAAGAAGCATGATATCGCTTATATACTGAACGAAGGACTGAAGCAGGCCGATCAGGGAGCGGATGTGCTGGATGTCAATGTCGGACTTCCGGGGATTGATGAAGCCGAGGTCATGCAGGAAGCTGTAAAAGAGCTCCAAGCCGTGACGGATCTTCCGCTGCAGATTGATACTTCTTCTCCCCAGGTGTTGGAGAGGGCGATTCGGATCTATAATGGAAAACCGCTGATCAATTCTGTAAACGGCAAAGAAGAGAGCATGGAGCAGGTGCTTCCTCTGGCGGCCAGATACGGCGGTGTACTAATCGCACTTACGCTGGACGAACAGGGGATTCCCATGGACGCGCAGGGACGGGTAGATATCGCACGAAAGATCATGGAACGGGCCGCCGCTTATGGGATCGCGAAAAAGGATATTATCGTAGATCCTTTGGCGATGACGGTTTCGTCGGATCCCGCCTCCGCGATGGTAACACTGGAAGCCATTCGCAGAATCCGCCAGGAACTGGGAATGCATACTTCACTGGGGGTATCCAATGTATCCTTTGGGCTCCCAAGGCGTGAGATGATCACATCGGCCTTTTTCGCGATGGCAATCCAAAGCGGATTATCCGCGGCGATCATGAATCCGGGTTCCGGAGAGATGATGAAAATCTACCATTGTTCCCAGGCGCTTCTGGGGCAGGATCCCAACTGTCAGGGCTATATCAGCTATGCGCAGAGTGTACAGATCAGCGAAGTGCAGAGCAGTACGGTGCGGAACGCATCGGAGGCGACTCGCCCCGAGGGACTGCAGGATTCTATTATCCGTGGCCTCAAGGAGAAGGCAGCGGCGCAGACGCAGGAGCTTCTGCAGGAACGGGAGCCGATGAGTCTGATCAATGAAGAGATTATTCCGGCATTGGATATTGTAGGACAGGGATTTGAAAAGAAGACGGTATATCTGCCGCAGCTTCTCATGAGTGCGGAAGCGGCTACCGCGGCTTTTGAAGTGATCAAAAAGAGTTTTGGCTCTTCGGCACAGGAGAGTAAGGGAAAGATCATTCTGGCGACGGTCCACGGCGATATTCATGATATCGGAAAGAATATCGTCAAGGTATTGCTGGAGAATTACGGCTATGAAGTGATAGATCTGGGCCGGGACGTACCGCCGGAAACGGTTGTGGAGGCCGCGGAGAAACACAAGGTTCGAATGGTCGGCCTGTCCGCACTGATGACAACAACTGTGCCTGCGATGGAGGAGACGATCCGTCAGCTCCATGAGGCTCTGCCGGAGGTCAAGGTCGTAGTGGGCGGCGCTGTGCTGACACCGGAATACGCCAAACAGATTCATGCGGATTATTATGGCCGCGACGCGATGGAGACTGTGCGGATCGCGGAAGGGATCTTTGGGTATACCACTTGATTTCTGATATGTTTTCCGGTATACTGACCCTATAGAATACGAAAGGGGGATTTCGTATGAGATGTCCGTATTGCGGTTCGGAGGAACTGAAGGTTATCGATTCCCGGTCCGCCGGGGACGCGGCCATCCGCCGGAGGCGGCAGTGCGAGGAGTGCGGCAAGCGTTTTACAACGTATGAGAAGATTGAGACGCTGCCCTTGATGGTTGTAAAAAAGGACAATAGCCGAGAGGCTTTTGACAGAGATAAACTGATCAACCGTGTACTGCGTTCTGCATATAAGCGGCCGGTCTCGGCGGCGCAGATTGAGGAACTGGCGGATGATATCGAGAACGCGGCGCTGGAATCCCTGAACCGGGAGATTACAAGTCAGGAGATCGGTGAGATGGTCATGGAGAGACTGCGCCAGTTGGACGAGGTTTCTTATGTGCGCTTCGCGTCGGTCTACCGGGAGTTCAAGGATGTCAATTCATTTATGCAGGAGCTTCGCGGCCTGATGGATCAGCATCAGAAGAAGGAGAGCTGATTCATGCAGTGGGGAGAAGAACAGCTGGAGATCATCGGGCATAGACGGGGGAATCTTCTGGTATCGGCTGCCGCGGGAGCGGGCAAGACGACGGTATTGGTAGAACGGATTGTGCAGATGATTTTGGATCAGGAGAACGGGACGGATCTGGATCGGATGCTGGTTGTGACATTTACCAATCTGGCAGCCGGACAGATGAAAGAGAGGATTGCTCAGAGGCTGACAGCGGAGCTGCGGGAGCATCCGGAGCAGGAGAGGCTTAAGAAGCAGCTCACGCTTCTGCCGCAATGCTCGATCATGACGATCCATGCCTTCTGTCTACAGATCGTGCGCCGTTATATTGCCAGAATTCCGGAGCTGGATCCCGGATTTCGCGTGGGAGATGAGACGGAGACCGCTCTGCTTGCGCTGGATGTGCTGCAGGAGGTCGTCGCAAAAGCCTATGACGAGTATGACGCGGATCCGAAGTGCGCGGTTTCTGAAGAATTTGAAAGCATGGTAGAACAGTTCAGTGGTAAGCGGCAGGATCTCAATCTGGAGCCGACACTGTACCGAATCTATCAGTTTATGCAGAGTCTGCCGGATCCGTGGGGATGGCTGGAGACGGCCGTGGACTCTGAGGAGGGACCGCTAAAAAAGCCGTATGCCGGAGTGCTCAGGATCCTGAGAAACTTTCATGAAGCCTTTATGGAAGAAAAATGCAGCCGGGGCATTGTCGATTATAATGATTTCGAGCATTACGCGCAGCGGATTCTTTTGGAGGGAGATGCTCCTTCCGAAGCGGCGCGTGAGGTTGCCGCCGGGTATGACGCGATCTTTATCGATGAATATCAGGACAGCAATGAGATTCAGGAGCGGATCCTGAATAGCATCGCGAGAAAGGACGCGGACGGGCAGACGGAGAATATTTTTATGGTTGGGGACGTTAAGCAGAGTATATACGGCTTTCGGTACGCGCGTCCTCAGCTTTTTATGCAGAAATTAAGAGAGTACCATGAGCATTCGACGCCGAAAAAGGTTTTTCTGCAAAAGAACTACCGCAGCCGGAGCGAGATTCTGGACGCGGTCAATTCCATCTTTGAGAG
>CAVGBV010000060.1:4984-11356 GCA_963627615.1 Alloprevotella sp. | reverse complement strand
GAGTCTGATGCAGGAGTCCTGCGGCGGGATTGAGTATTCCACAGAACAGGCGCTGCGCGCCGGACGTCCCGCGCTGGAGCCGGAGGCGGATATGGAGGAATTCCGGCCGGAGCTGGTGGTTCTCTGTCCGGAGGAAGGGACAACAGGAGATAAGACGGAACTCGAAGCGGAATATGCCGCGGCGCGTATCGAGGAGATGCTGCGCCATGCATGGAAATATGCAGTACGGGACGGCGACGGATTTCGTCCCCTGCGGGCCGGTGATATCGCGATCTTACTGCGCTCGGCGAAAGAAGTGGGACCTGTGTATCAGAGAGCGTTGGAGCGGCGTAATATCCCTGCCTCGGCCGCGGTCAGCAACCGTTTCTTTGATACGCCGGAGATCCGTCTGGTATTGAACCTTCTGCGGATTATTGACAACGCGCTGCAGGACATTCCGCTGGAAGGCGTTCTGCATTCCCCATTGTTCGGATTTTCATCGGAGGAGCTGGCGCAGATCCGGACCGAGACCGACGGCGGTCTGACCTTCTATGAAGCGATGGAACGCTATTCACAAGAGGGACAGGATTTGCTTCTGGCCAGCAGAATCCGGGAGTTTTACGGGAAGCTGGAAATCTGGAGAGAATGGAATGAGAGCCTGGCGGTTCACGAGCTGTTATTGAAGTTATACCGAACTACCGGTCTGTATGAGTATGTAGGAGCGATGAAGGGCGGGACAAGACGGCGTGCCAATCTGGATCTGCTGTTAACGCGGGCAGAAGCCTTTGAACAGGGAATCTACAGCGGAGTCTTTCAGTTCTTACGGTTTATCGACCGTATGAAGGAAAAGGATCGGGATTACGAGGAGGCAGCGGAGCTGGCCGGACAGGATGCGGTGCAGGTGCTGACCATTCATAAAAGCAAGGGCCTGGAATTTCCGGTTGTTTTTCTGTGCGGTATGGGCAAACGCTTCCAGATGCGGGATTCGCAGGGATCCTTGCTGCTCCATCCGGAGATGGGGCTGGGGTGCCGGTATCTGGATCCGGAGACTATGGTAGAATACGAGACGGAACAATATAAGAGCATTCAGCAGGAAAAGGCCCAAGAGACATTGGCCGAGGAGATGCGTGTCCTCTATGTCGCGTTGACCCGTGCCAAGGACCGGCTGATTGTAACAGGCAACGGCCCTGCGGAAACGATACAGATGCCGGAGGAGGAGCAGGCGTATCGGATGGAGCCGGAGCAGGTCTGGAAAGCCAAAAGTTATATGGACTGGCTCTATGAGATTGTGACCCATAAGGGAGGCAGCCGCTGGAGAGTTCATATGGAGAACTATCCAACGGAAACTCCGGAGGAGACAAGGGAGAATACGGAGGTCCAGGAGAAGGCAGAACTCTGGCCCGAAGAGGAGCTGGATCAAAAGCTCCTGTGGAAATATCCCGGAGAATGGAGAAATCATCTGCCGATGCTCCTGAGTGTCTCTGCACTGAAGCGTCCGCACACAACAGAGGATGAAACAGTATCGTCAGAGATTCCGTGGGAGGAGCTGCTTCAAAAAGAGAGTCCGGATACGGAATCCGTATCTGTTTATCGCGGGACGCATGGCGGTACGCTGTTTCATGAGGTGATCGCCCGTGCGGAACTGTCTAAGCTCGGTTCAGAGTCAGGAATAAGGGAAGAGCTGGACCGGCTGGAGACGCAGGGGATTTTGAACCGGACAGAGCGGGAGAGCTTCCCAATGGAATGGTTGGAGAAGTTTACGGCTTCCCCGCTCTATAAGCGGATGACAGAAAGCCCCAGACTGCTGCGGGAAGAGCCGTTTATGTATGGCTATACGCCGGAGGAGCTCCATAGGGACGCTCCGGATTTTGAGATTCCGGAACAGGCGGACGATCAGGAGACGATCGTCGTACAGGGTGTCATGGACGCACTCTTTTTAGAGAAGGACGCTTGGATTCTGGTAGATTATAAGACAGACCGCGCCTTTCCGGAGGCGGTCATGGAGATGTACCGGCGTCAGCTTACGATCTATGCACATGCGCTGGAATCCATGACAGGCATTCCGGTACGGGAAAAGATTCTGTATCAGGTTCGGAGCGGAAAGGAATATTTTGTATAAAATCTGCGCATCCTAATCCCGGTATGGGAGGGTTAGAATGAAGCAGAGATTAAAGAGCGTGGTGCTTGGCGCCGCCGCAGGGGTTGTCAACGGTTTGCTGGGCTCCGGCGGCGGAACGATACTGGTTCCCTTTATGCAGAAGAGCCTGAAGATAGAACAGCATAAGTCCCATGCGACGACAGTCGCGGTGGTGGCTCCTCTATGTCTGGTGAGCGCATTGTTCTATGTGGGAGCCGAGACGGTGGATTGGGGCGTGCTGGCGGCGGTATCGGCCGGAGGAATATTGGGCGGATATCTCGGAGCGAAGCTGTTGAATAAGATCTCAGGGCGCTGGCTCCATGTTCTGTTTGGAGGCCTGATGATCGCAAGCGCGGTGAGGATGCTGCTATGAACTGGATACTCTACATGATAGCGGGCTGTGTATCCGGGATTCTGAGCGGTATGGGCATTGGCGGCGGTGTGCTTTTGATTCCGGCGTTGGTGATCTTTGGCTCTGTAGCACAGCATAGTGCGCAGGGAATCAATCTGTTGTATTTTCTTCCGACAGCGGCCGTGGCTCTGTGGGTTCACCGCAAGAGCGGAAAGCTGGAAAAACAGGTGCTTCCTACCTTGATCCTGGGCGGGGTTGCAGGAGCCGTGGCTGGTGGTTACATCGCGACGCTTCTGGAGGCGGAAGTGCTGCGGAAGCTGTTTGGAGGATTGGTAGCCATCATGGGGATCTTAGAGATACGAAAGGGGATTGGGAATGCTCAATCGTCAGCAGGAGAAGGCGGTGCGGCACACAATGGGTCCGATGCTGGTACTGGCAGGTCCGGGATCCGGCAAAACGACCATGATCGCACATAGGGTCTTGCGATTGTGCCGTGAGGCAGGCGTACCGGAAGAACAGATTTTGGTTTTGACTTATACAAGAGCGGCAGCGCAGGAGATGCGCAGCCGCTCTTTGCGTCTTTTGGGGACGGAGAATACCGGGATATCCTTTGGAACCTTTCATAGTATATTCTGGAGGATGCTGCGGGAGCAGGGAAGACTCTGCGGCTATACACTGCTGGAAGAGCCGGAGCGTCTCCGACTGGGAATGGAGATTCTGAAGGGAGAAATAGGCAATGAGGCAGAGATTCAGGTACAGGCAGAGGAATACTTGAAGCTTGGGGAGACAGAGAAAGATCCCCTCTACCAGAAATGGAGAGAGGCATACCAACAGGAAAAGCAGCGCCGGAAGCTCCTCGATTATGAGGATATCCTGACGGAAGCCCTCCGGATGCTGGAGGAGGAACACTTCCGCCTCTTGTATCAGAGAAGGTTCCGTTACATATTGGTGGACGAGTTTCAGGATGTTAATCCAACACAGTATTACGCTCTTCGCTTATTGGCCGGAAATGACGCGAATGTTTTCGCGGTCGGGGATGATGACCAGGCAATCTATGGGTTCCGGGGCGCCGCACCGGACATTATGAGACGCTTTCCGGAGGATTTTCCGGGATGCCGCCTTGTGAGCCTGCCTCTAAATTACCGAAGCACCCGACGGATTGTGGAGCTGTCCGGCAGGCTCATTGCGCATAATAAAAATCGATATGAAAAGAAAATAAGGGCGGCTTCGGATCAAAAAGGAAAAAGGGTGTCAAGAAGAATCTATGAAGTGCCGGAAGAGGAGCGCAGGGCGATTGCGGAATTTGCCAGAAAAGAGAATGGAGGGCTTGCTGTGTTGTTCCGAACCCGGTATCAGGCAGCCGGCCTTATCAAGGTGCTGGAAGACTATAATCTTCCCTTTCAGATGGAAGGGTATGCATGGAATCCCTATGCCCACTGGATTGGACAGGATATCGATGATTATATCCAGGCAGCCTATGGGGATGATAAGGCAATAAAGAGGATTCTGAATAAGTCGTATCCGGAGATTCCGGAGGGAGTTTTTTCATGGCTCCAAGAGGGGGAACACGCGCGGAAGCTATTGTGCTTTTCTCTGGATATGGAAGTAAGAATGGGATTGGAAGAGCTTTTTTATCAGTTGGGGAAGCTTCGGGCAGAGGCACCCGGAAGGGGGATGCACAGAATCGCGGCAGAGATGGGCTATCTGAAATATTTGCGAAAGAAGGCGGAAGGCTCCGGAATCCCGCCGCGGGAGCTGATGCGGAGATTTGATTTTTGGCAAAGGGAAGCAGAACCATGCAAATCATGGCGGGAGTGGAAAGAGAAGCGCATGGAGAAGCAAAGGTCATGGGTGTCTCCCACGGCTGCGGTTCAGATCATGACGCTGCACGCTGCCAAGGGCCTGGAGTTTCAGACTGTATGGATTCCGGAGATAGAGGCCGAAAGCCTTCCGCATGAGCGTTCCGCAGATCTGGAAGAGGAACGAAGGCTCCTGTACGTAGGATGTACCCGTGCCAGAGAGAGACTGATTCTATCTTGCTGCAAAGAGCGCGGCGGCCGGAACACAAAAGAATCTGTATTTTGGAAAGAGCTGTCATAGACAAAACGATTCTCTATATGATATAATTTTTATAGAACCAGGATGATAAAAAGGAGGGGGACTGATGTTGGAAAGATTGAAAGGTTTAGGAAGGTATCCCAAGGCGATACTGCTTCTTGTAACAGTTATGATGCTGGTATTTACAGTTCTCTATCCAGTGACCATGGCAAGGGAAGGTTTTGCTTATCGAGATGTGATCCTTACCCCTGCCCAGGAAAACGGTGATACCGTCTATTCCGGTACAATCCGGGGCAATACTGTAAGATTTACTGTACACGCAGACCAGTCTGTAGAATTTCAGTACGGAGATACGCTGTATGGCCCCTACACATTGAAGGAGGATCCGGACGCGGTCCCCAAGGATGCGGAATTAAGCGAGTATATGACCGGTGTTGAGCTGCGCTGCGGAGAAGACGTCCTGTTTCGCGGCGGCGCACTGAATACCGGAGAACATTGGCTGCTGTATAATGCGGACGGAAGCCTGCTGGATAGCGGCGTTTTGATCGTAACAGGCGATGCGGAGGCCGTAGAGCCTTCCGCGGCGGAATTACTCGAGCTGATGTTGGAGCCGGGACCGGAGATGCAGCATAAGGGCGAATGGCTGGCGTGGTTTGGCGGAATCCTTTTATGTATCGGGACGGTGCTGTCCATTCTATTTGTAGAGGAGCTGTTCCAGCTGAGCCTGTCACTTCGCATCCGCAATGCTGCGCAGGCAGAACCCTCTGATTGGGAGATCGCGGGACGGTATATTACATGGACCGTGCTGCCGGTGTTGGCAATGGTGATCTTCGTGGTAGGGTTAATGTGATGACAAAGAAGAATATTTTAGGGTTCATCGGTGTGTGTATGGCAGTTATTTTCCTTTTCGCAGCCTGCGGAGTGGAACAGCCTGTGGAGTCTAGAATCGAGTCAGAGGATCATTCAGGGACGGAACGAAGTGACTCCATGGAAGAAGGCATGGATGTTATGGAATCACAAGAATCGGAATTAGCAGATTCACATGAGAGTTCAGATACGGAAATATCACTTGCAGAATCATCAGATACAGAAGTATCGCTTGTAGAATCAAAGAAAGAAGAATCTTCTGCAATTGTAGAGTCGGTGCCTGAGAACTCTCAGGTAGAAGATTCAGCCGCGGAGGGGGAATTGCAGACTGTTACCGGTTTGCTTCATGGAAGTCGTGGAGAGTGGAGTGTCTATTCAGCGGAAAAAGGCGAGATTCCACTGGATACGAGCAATTGGGAATTAGCCCTTCAAACCTCTTTCATTCAGGTTACGTATAAGCCGGGTGAGACCAATGAACTTATAAGTATCCAATGGACAGATGATACTGTACCGATTCCGGTATATGGGATTGTAATCGATGAGGCACACCAGGTTATTTCAGTGAATGGTACAGTCTATAGCTATGACGAGCATACAACGATAGGTCTTCAAAGGGGAATAGACGCATATCCTCTCGCGACATCCATTTCCGATATTACGCCGGAAGATTCGGTTTTATTATCAATATATAATCAGCACATCTATGATATAACAATCAATCCATGCAGCTTGATCATTACAGCACTCCCAGATGAAGTTATAGAAAAGTTGCAGATATATATTGATGGTAAACCTGCGCATGCGATCCGTGCATATGATTCTAGCGAAGGTTTAAATGGAGAGTACGTACTTTTCTTAAGAAACGGTTCTTATGAAGTGATTGTAAGCGCGGAAAGATATGGAGCCGTAACGGAGACAATTCAAGTTACGAATGATACCAGATCTCTCCGATTGGATGTTGATTTTCGATGATCAGACG
>CAVGBV010000060.1:0-4974 GCA_963627615.1 Alloprevotella sp. | reverse complement strand
TCAGACGAAAAAATGTCGTTCTCCTGAAAGAACTCAGAAGAACGACATTTTTTATTGGAAAAGGAGGAACACAAGGAAATTATCCGCGGTATACATAGGTAGGACTGTTGATTATTTCCGCGTCATGGAGATATCCGTCGCTGTCAACGACCCGCATATAGGCATGGAATCGATAGGTTGTCCCAACCTCCGGAGAATAATAATACACGTTGGTCGTGTACGGTTCTCCAGGGTTATAACATCTTGAAACGCGGCCGTCATCGACATTGTACCAGACGCCGCTGGATGTCTGATATTGAATATGACATTCATAGATCGCGTGCAAGCCTGTACCGGTGAATATGGCAGTTACGCTTCCAAGAAGATAGCCATCTCCTTTGAGGATTGTTGCATTTAACTCCATGACATTGGTAGCGCACGGTGATGCTTCTTCTGCAAAGCAGGTAGGGCCGATAAGCATACATGTAACTAAAAAAAGAGAGATTAGTTTTTTCATTGTTCTTTCCACTCCAGATTGTCAAATATAGGCATAATTGTGTCAATATTTACATTGGTAGTGATTACGACCACGGCGTTATCATATTTTGTTCGAATGGTGGTTATACCATTCTGAGAGTAAGAACATAATAAGTTGCCCTGGGCAGTTTCATACCAAGTGAAGTTATCTTTAGAATCTGTAGTATAATTGTTTTTATATTGAGCAATATAGATAAAATGATCTTCTTTCGTATATTTTAGCTTGCATGTAGCCTCTTCTTCTTCAATGGATAGTAGCTCAAACCCGTCTGGCATATACGAGGGAATATATAATTCACTCCATTCCTGAGGGGATTCGGAATCCTTTATATTAAACAACATTCCATCCGGCGCTATAGCTGCGATATAGTTCATCAATGTTGTCCCGGCTGAATGGACTGCGCCAAGCCGAAGACAGCAGCAGGTGGTAATGATCAATACCAGTGAACATAGTACCTGTAAATATTGTCTCCGACGCCAGAGAAACGGTCTCTTATGAGGAATATTCGGTTCCCAGCGCAGAGAGGGGAATTTGGAGCGGCGCAGGATCTCTTCAAAGGGAGGCTGACGTAATCCTATGGATTGGGCCCATTTTTCAGCCAATTCCTTTTCTGCATCCAGTGTCGACCCATTGATGAGGTGTTCATATTCTTCTGTCGAAAGCTCTGTTTTCCCGGGTTTCAGATCTTTCTCCCATTGCCGTGCCACGGATCTACCTCCTTTGTAAAGTAAATTATTGGTAATACATTTATATTGTATACTATTTTTCCCAGTTGGTCAATAGGTTTTTCTAAATCTTTCCATATTTTTGTAAAAAGTTGGAGATCGGCAAAATGAATGAAAGTTATTGACAAGGGGAAAAAATATAGCTATGATAGAGATATCTTTAGAGAGGGAGGTCTTATCAATGAGAAAGAATTTTGGAGCGAGGCCCTGGACGTATCCGCAGCCGGTATTTATCATTGCCACTTATGGAGAAGATGGAACGCCGGACGCGATGAATGCCGCATGGGGCGGGATCAGCAATGATACGGAGCTGTCCTTGTGTCTGAGCGCGGGGCATAAGACAGTTAAGAATTTATTGAAAAAGGGAGCTTTTACGGTCAGTATGGCGGATGCCGCTCATACCGCGGCCTGTGATTATGTTGGAGTTGTTTCTGCCAACAAGGAGCCGGAGAAGTTTGCTAAGGCTGGATTTCATGCGATTCCTTCTGAATTTGTAGATGCTCCTATTATCGCGGAGCTGCCCATGGCGCTGGAGTGCAAGGTCATCAGTTATGACGCCGAGACCTGCCGTTTGGTGGGAGAGATCGTCAATGTCAGCGCGGACGAGAAGATACTGGACGAGAAGGGAAAGATTGATCCTGCCAAGTGGGATCCGATCATTTTTGATCCGGTCAATAACGCGTATCTCAAGGTAGGAGAAAAGGTCGGAAACGCGTTTAAGGATGGACTGGCGCTGAGATAAAAGAGAACAGGTCCTGGCCAACTTCTAAGCTGGCCGGGACCTGTTTTATAACAGAGGAGAGAGTATGCTCTACGAATTACAGGATACCGCAAAGGTAGAAAAACTTTTTCAGAACTGGGAAGAAACGATGATCTTCTCATGCCTGCAAAAGATAATGGGACAGATTTTCGTAACGGATCCAGAGAGCCCTCAATCTGCTTGCGCGGTGGTCGGGTGCTTTCGCTTTTATGCCGGAGAACCGGATCCGGAACTGATATTACACAGAACAGGGGATTTTGTCATCATGGTGCCGCAAAACGAAGCGTGGGCCGAGGAGATTGAGAAGAAACTGCCGAAGGCACGCAGAGTAATTCGCTATGCGATGAAACATGAGGGTGAGTTTGATCGGAACAAATTGCAGACATGGGTAGACGAGATTCCTGATGGATATATACTTCGCCCCATAGACAGGATATTATACGATGTGTGTCTGCAAAATCGCGCGACAGCGGATCTGGTTGCTGCCTTTGACGGAAAAGAAGCATATCTGCATTATGGCCGCGGAATGGTTATCTTAAAAGGAAGGCAGATTGTTTCCGGCGCTTCCTCTTATTCCCGATACAGAGAAGGAATTGAGATTGAGATAGATACCATCGAAGGAGAACGCCGGAGGCATTTGGCGCGTTCAGCCAGTGCGGCGTTGATCCTGCAATGTCTGGAAGAAGGGCTGTATCCTAGCTGGGATGCGCAGAATCTTGCCTCCGTTTCGCTTGCGAGGCAACTGGGGTATGAACTCTCTTATGAATACCCGGCCTATGAATGCGAATAGCCGGGGCAAGTCTTGAGCCATGCCATATACTATAGCAGAGAGATGACAAGGCAGGCAAGAGCATGGCAACGATCAGTCTGTGCATGATTGTGAAGGATGAAGAGGCTGTACTGGAGAGGTGTCTTACCAGTGTACTACCAGCTGTGGATGAGATCATTATCGCGGATACAGGGAGCAGGGACCGTACCCGTGAGATTGCTGCAAAGTACGCGCACACGCTATTGGAGATTCCGTGGGAGGATAATTTTGCTGCCGCAAGAAATGCTTCCTTTTCCAAGGCCAACGGAGAGTATCGGATGTGGCTGGATGCGGACGATGTAATTCTGCCGGAAGATCTCGTAAAACTCCTTCAGCTGAAGGAGAAGCTGGACGGTACGCAGGATGTTGTTATGCTGCCGTATCATACAGCTTTTGATGAAGCAGGACGTCCTGTATTTACCTGCTACCGTGAGAGGATTCTTCGTAGGAGTCTTCCTCATCGCTGGGAAGGCCGTGTTCATGAAGTGATCGTTCATGAGGGACGCCTTTTCTATGCCGACGCTGCAGTAACGCATCGCTCCATTAAGACAGGGTACAGTGACCGGAATCTCCGGATTTATGAGAAACAAAAGGCCTTGGAGGAAGCTTTTACGCCAAGGGATCTGTTTTATTACGGGAGAGAACTCTACTATAATGGGCGGTATGCCGATGCGGAAAAGGTCCTGAATGCCTTTTTACAGGAGAATGGATGGAGCGCGGATCAGGCGGAGGCGTATAAGTTTTTGGCGTATATCTATGAGATTTTACAGATGCCGGAGAAGAGGCTGGATGTGCTGCTGCACTCTCTGCGGCTGGGGATGCCGCGGGCGGAGATCTGTTGTGAGCTCGGAAGATTCTGGACGGAGAAGGAGGAATATGCGGCAGCGCTCTTCTGGTATCAGACGGCTATGAAGCTGCCGGTCGATACTCAGGGATTTATCGCGTTGGATGCCTATGGATTTCTGCCGGCGCTGGGAAGCTGTGTATGCTATGATCGGCTGGGGGACCATGAGAAGGCGGCGCTGTACAATCAAATTGCGGGCCGATACCGCCCGGATTCTCCGGAATACCTTCAGAATCTGGAATATTTTTCAAGTCTTTGTCCGAACCCTCCTGAGGCGGATGGAATATACTGTTAGCAGATACAAGCTATTGTATCAGAATCATGTAGGAGAGGGGTAGAGGATATGGCAATGTATGATACCTGCCAGAATACCAACGGCGATAACCGAGGACGCAGAAGAGCAGGAGCCTGCGGTGCGGAGGAATCCCGTAAATGCTGCTGCACGATCCGTACGGCAGGCGCAACCGGACCTATGGGTCCCACCGGGCCGACAGGCCCCAGAGGACTTCCTGGGGTAACAGGCCCCACGGGTCCTACGGGACCGACCGGCTCTGGAGGACTTACGGCTTTTGGAGGAAGATATAACAATACAGCCGAAGCCTTATCGCTTGCGGCAGCGACACCGATGCAGATTCCGGCAGCAATCGCGCTTCCGGCTGTACAGGTGACGGAGACGGGGAATAACAGCATTACAACGGAAGAAGCGGGAATCTATGAGATCACGTATATGGTTACCGGGAGCAGTCCGATCAGTACAACCTTTACGCTGTCAGTACGGGTCAATGATACAGATCTTGCCGGAACACAGTCTGTAAGAGAAGCGGCGGCAAATACCGTATACACCTTCAGCGGCAATACAATTGCCGAACTTGCGTCAGGGGATGTGATTGATCTCGCTGTGACGGCTGCAGACGAAGCGCCTCTGGAACTGCCGGCAGATACGGTCAATGTACGTTTTACAGTGAAAAAACTGAATTAAGGTGTTGGTTCGACCTTCATCACAAAATGAGCTGTCGTAACGTGCGACAGCTCATTTCTCTTCTTGTCCGTCTACTTGGTTCTTATACATTTTATGATTGCAAAATATTCAGAATAGTGATATAATATTCCTCCTTAGGAGGGATATTTTGTTTCCAGTAATCTATTATCTTTTCGTCACCGCCAAATGCCTCTCGTATGGTTCCTGGAGTTTATCACGCAAGCGCCACACCAACGGACATATGTATTATTACAAGCAGACCGCCGATAAGACCTGCTATGTGCGTCGCAGGGACGAATCTCAGGTCCTGGCCGAATATGATGAGCGGCAGAAGTGGCGTC
>CAVGBV010000059.1:0-16911 GCA_963627615.1 Alloprevotella sp. | reverse complement strand
GTGAAACTAATTATTCAATTCAAATAACGGTGTCCAGAAAACTGGGTACATATCAGTTTTTAGCGCGGCAGCTCCTCTTTAGAATGGCAAGAACCTTTTAACTCTCGTTTGCCTTGATCTCTACGGTTCGTCCTCCGAGATTTTCATAAATACGGTGAGAGATGGAGAGAACGGTACGGCCTTCAGACGCGCGGCGCAGTGCGTTTAATACGCGGGCTTCCGTCTCGGCATCCAGATTGGCTGTGATCTCATCCAGAAGCAGTACCGCGGGGTTAGCCGCTGCGGCACGCGCGATGGACAGCAGCTGCCATTCTCCTTGTGAAAACATGCCTTCTGTACATATGGTGGCATACCCGTCGGGGAGGGACTGAATCGTTTCGTCAATCCCGGTGAGCTTTGCGGCGTTTATGGCCATCTCTTTGGTAATGGACGCGTTGGACAGCGTAATCTGATCGAGAACTGTGCCCGGTACGCGGGAAAAATGCTGTTCCACACAGGCGATGCAGGAACGGCGTTCATGGTCCGTGATATCCGCGACATTCACGCTGCCAATGGTAATCGTACCGGTTTCCGGTTTGTAAAGCCCGAGCAGCAGGCGAAATACCGTGCTTTTTCCGGCACCGGTTCTGCCGACCAGGGTGACCTGTTCGCCCTCCTTGACGGTCATGGAGAAATCGCGCAGGACCGTCTGCTCTGCGTAGCCGAATGTGACATGGGACAGGACAACATCGCCGCGGGCGGCTTCTTTTCGTTCCGGCGGAATGGTACGCTCCGGCTGGTCAAGAAATGCGTCGATTCGCTTGACTCCTGCCATTGCCGACTGAATCGTCTGAATCTCCATTCCGAGGCTTTCAATCGGTGTAAAGATACGGGATATGTAGTTGATAACGGCAACGGAGGTACCGACCGACATACCGAAGAGCGTCAGGAGCTGCGCATTGCCGGAAACGGAGAGCAGCATTACAATGCCGACGACCAGGGCGTTCAGCAGAAGCACCACAGGAGAGTAGATGGCATCATAGAAGTTGGTCTTTTCCACGGCGGCATAGCTTTCGCCGATACGGCGGTCATAGCGGCGTTCCATATAGTCCTCCAGACCGAGGGCGCGGATGGTCCGGATGTTATGCAGAGTTTCCGGCACCTGTCCGGCAATTGAAGCGACAGCACGGCGGTTCTCAAGCTGGGCGGCGAGCATCCTCTTCTGTACATGGCGTGTGAAAACAGCGAAGAGCGGAAGAACCACCAACAGAACGAGCGCAAGGCCTGTGTTCTTGACTGCGATGACTGCCAGAATGGATAGAATTCGGCAGGCATCCGCCACCATGCTGATGATGCCGGAGGTAAAGAGGGCTTCCACGGTATCGACATCACCAGAAAAACGTGCGGCGACTTCGCCGGGATTTTGCGCGACCAGGGTACTTGCCGGCAGACGGATGAGTTTCTGCGACATTTCGGAACGCAGAGCGTGGGTCATTTTCTGACCGAAAAGTACAAGCAGCGTTTCCTGCGCTGAGGATAGGATTCCTTCCAATGCAAGGCTTCCGAAGTAGAGGAGTACGGCGGTGAATGTCAGCGGAATTCCACCAGTCAGACGATCGATGACGCCGGCCAGCAACAGCGGCGGGATCAGCGATGCGACTACGGAAGCCGCAACGCACAGAATGGTTCCTACAGCGAGAAAACGGTGTGAAATGGCCGCGGTCCGAAGCGCTGTAAAGATTTCTTCTTTATTTCTCTTCTTCATGCTGTTCACCTCCTGTTTGGCTTTCATAAAGCCGACGGTATGCCGGAACGGCTGCTATCAGTTCATCATGTGTACCAACGGTTGTTTTTCCATCTGCCATAAAGATCACCTTCTGCATCTGCGGGAAGTGGTATAAGCGGTGAGAGATCAGAAAAACGACTTTATCTTTTGCATAGTCGCGCAGATTGGAAAAGACGGCGTCCTCTGTCTTACGGTCCAGTGCGGAAAAAGGATCGTCCAATATCATTACCGGACGCGGATGCGCCAGTGTTCTTGCCAGTGCCAGTCGCTGTGCCTGACCGCCGGAAAGGCGTATACCATTGTTCCCGATAACAGTTTCCGTACCGTCCTCCATGGACAGTACTTCGTCTTTCAATGCGGTTGCCGCCAGATATGGCATCGCGTCCTGTTCACTGCCGCAAAGTACATTATTCAATACCGTATCGGTACTAAGCTCAGGATCGTGACCCAGATAACCGATCGTTTCGGCAATTTCCCGTGGGGTAAGGTCAGAAAGCTCTCTTTTGCCAAAACGAATCGAGCCGCCATACGATGATTCGCAGAGAAATGCACGTCCGAAGGCGGATTTGCCGCAGGCGACAGGTCCGGTTACACCGATTATGTCACCAGGACGGGCTGTCAGCGAAAGCCCGGAAAAAATCGGTTCATCCCCATAGGCAAAGGACAGATCGGTAAGCGTCACATCGTCAGGCTCTGCAATCGTGAGCGGCCGCAGCGGTTCCGGCGCTTTCATCAGCGGCTGGATCCGCTTCCACGAAACCTCGGCCTTCTGTACAGAGTTAAAGAGCTTGGCGACCTTGGAGGATTTGACGGTCAGTTTGGTAAAACAGGAAAGAAAGGTTGTAAACGCGGCAACATCCCAGGCGCTCCAGCCGGTTCCAAGAACATTCTTGGCTCCGAACCACAGGATGAACAATACGCCGGCATTGGAGGCCGCAAGATACAAAGGCGGCAATGCGGATTGCCATACATTGGAGCGTACGGCCGTTCTTTCATAGTTATTCAGAGCGTCCTCATACAGCGTAGCTTGGTCATCCTCGCAGCCGTATGTACGGTAGGTGACCGCATTCTGCGCACGGTCAAGGGTAGCGGCGCTCAGTGCTCCGGCCGCCTTTTTGTAGGCAGCGCCCGCACGCTGCACTGGCTTTTTCATCCAGGCCGCACAGAAGTAAGAGATCGGAGCGAAGAGAAGGCTCAGCAATGCCAGACGCCAATCGTACACAATGAGCATGACAGCGTAGCCGATCATCACCACGCCGGTATCGAAGACTTCGGTGGTGAATTTACGCATGCCTTCTACACAATCGTCCACGTCGGAAATGGCTTTGGTCATCAGTTCTCCGGCACCCTCCTGTTCCAGAGAGGCCCGGCTCGCGCGAACCAGGTTGGCATACAGAACGCCCTTCATCCGGCGATTAATGTTGTTGGCAAAACGTCGAACATAAAAACGCTTGACAAAGCGTGCAGCCTGTACGGCTAATGTGACGGCGAGATAAGCAAGCACCAGCATGGCCATTGTCCCGGCTGTCTTACTTCCGCCGAGAATATCGGCAAGGCATTGCGCAAGCCGTCCCTCAAACCATGGGGAAGCCAGCAATCCCACATTGTAAAGCAATCCGGAGAGGGTTACGAAGGTCAGAGACAACCATTCTGCGCGGAAATATGACCGGATTCGATCCGGATAAAAGGTTTTTTCGTGTTTCATTGGCAATTCATATCCTTTTGTGTATTGATACAGTGCGGAAATCCCGCCCGGCTTTCCGCTTTAGAAGCGCAGTACAGCTTATCCAGCATGGCCGCGAAATGCATAGCTTCGTTCTCTGTCAGAACGGAGGTCAGATATTCGTAAAATGACGATTCAATCTCTGCCTTAGAGGCTTTCAGCGTTTCTGCTTTTTCCGTGGGAAAGAGCAGTTGGCTGCGCCGGTCCTGCGGATCATCTCTGCGGACCAGGTATCCTTTTGCCTCCAGATTTTTAGTCCTGCGGGCGATGGCGGCCTTGTCTGCGTGCAGAAGCTCGACCAGTTTTGCCTGTGTACAACCAGGATTATGGCGCAGGGCATGAATCAGATCGATTTCTGCCGTACCGACGCCCTCTTCCCGCAGAGAATACAGGACCAGCTTTTCCACTTCGCGCGCGATTTTGGTGATTTTGCGTTCTGTAATATCCATGAGTTCACCTCGGTAACATTGTTAGATGTATATACATAGTTGTATGTACATCCATGAAGTTATTATAGCTCAAAATAAAATCTTGTCAAGCAGGAATGTAAAGAGTATTTTACATACGCACACAAAAATCCCTGCCCCATACAGGATGGAACAGGGATTTTTTAGTATATAGAGTGGATCAATACGCTTTGCCCCAGTATACCAGAGACTTGGCTGGCTTGCCGCAGCAGACGCAGCGGGTATCGATGGGCTCTACGTCAAAAGGCATGCAGCGGGAGGTCGCTGTCGTATCCTCTTTGATCTTGAGTTCGCAGGCAAGATCGCCGCACCACATGGCACGGACAAATCCGGGCTTGTTCGCGATGGCGTCCTTGAATTCTTCATAGGTATGAGCGTCGTAGGTGTGAGCGTCGCGGTGCTTACGTGCACGCTCCAGCATCTCGGACTGCATCAGCTCCAGGATCTCGCCGGTTCGGGTCTCAATCTCATCCAGGGATACGAAGTACTTTTCGCGGGTATCACGACGAACGATGACAGCCTGATTCTTTTCAATATCCTTGGGGCCGATCTCAATACGCAGAGGAATACCGCGGATCTCCTGCTCGCTGAACTTCCAGCCGGGACTCTTTTCACTGTCATCGACCTTGACGCTGTAGAGACGGCCAAGACGCTCAGACAGTTCGGCAGCCTTCTCCAGTACGCCTTCCTTATGCTGAGCGACAGGAATGATCATAACTTGTACCGGAGCGATTCTGGGAGGCAGTACCAGACCGTCGTCGTCACCGTGAACCATGATGATGGCGCCGATGATACGGGTGGACATTCCCCAGGAGGTCTGATGGACATAGGAGAGCTTGTTGTCCTTATCGGTGAACTGGATACCAAAGGCTTTAGCGAAACCGTCACCGAAGTTATGGCTGGTACCGGACTGCAGCGCCTTACCGTCATGCATCAGCGCTTCGATGGTATAGGTTGCCTCGGCTCCGGCAAATTTCTCTTTATCGGTCTTGCGTCCCTTGATCATCGGGATGGCAAGATACTGCTCACAGAAGTCAGCATAGATGTTCAGCATCTGCTTGGTTCTGGCTTCGGCCTCTTCGGCAGTCGCGTGTGCGGTATGGCCTTCCTGCCACATGAATTCCATTGTACGCAGGAAGGGACGGGTTGTCTTTTCCCAGCGGACGACGGAACACCACTGATTGTATACCTTGGGCAGATCCCGGTAGGATTGTACGATTTTGGAATACAGATCACAGAACAGTGTTTCGGAGGTGGGGCGCACACACAAACGCTCGGACAGCGGCTCGCCGCCGCCATAAGTCACCCAGGCCACTTCGGGAGCAAAGCCTTCTACATGATCCTTTTCCTTCTGCAGCAGACTTTCCGGAATAAACATAGGCATGTATACGTTCTCGACGCCTACAGTCTTAAAGATGCCGTCAAGGGTCTTCTGAATCTTGTCCCAGATCGCGTAGCCGTTCGGAAGAAAAGCGACACATCCGCGGACGGGGGAATAGTCGATGAGTTGTGCCTTTTTCACAACATCAGTGTACCACTGGGCAAAGTCCACGTCCATGGGCGTAATGGCTTCGACCAATTTTTTGTCATTTCCTTTTGCCATATCTATACTCTCCTTAAAATAAAAATAACTCCGTCCCCATGAGGGGCCGAAGCATCGGCGGTACCACCCTGTTTTTACTCTGGCTTCCGGTAACGCAGAAGAAACGCCGCGCTTTCGCACGGAGGCTCCGAGGCGGGACAAAAACTTTGCTGTGACAGCCTCACACCACAAGGGCCGTCTCTCTGAGACAGTATAGCTTTTTGGACCTCTTCATAGCTATATTTCTATTGTAGGGGAGAAAAATGGATTTGTCAAGAGAAAAAAGCGGTATTTCCGGTAAATATAGAAAATAAGAAAAAGTTCAATATGCACTAAAAAATGGTGAAAAGTATGTAAAAAATATGCAGTCAAAATGCTGAATGTTCAAATATAATGGAAGAAAACTGCAAAATGGACATAAAATATAAATTTGATTTATATATATTGACAATGGCGGGGTAGGGTGCTATAATAAAAAAAGTTCAAAAACAGATGAAAGGAGTGTTCTGAAAAAGTGAGTGAGCAGAATACGAAAAAGAAAAGAAAAGGATCCACGCTGATGTACTTTAAGAATCATTGGCTTTTGTATGCGATGCTGATACTGCCAGTGGTCTATTACATCATGTTCCAGTACCTTCCCATGTATGGATTGTTGATCGCTTTTAAGGATTACAATCTGTTTTTAGGTGTTTGGGATAGTAAATGGATCGGATTCGATGTATTCAAAGAAGTTTTCAGAACACCGAACTTCTGGTCCAGCATCGTAAATACCCTGGTGTTGAATGGATTGAACCTGCTGATCGGATTCCCGGCGCCGATTATTCTGGCGCTGATGTTGAACGAGATCAACAACGGCATCTTCAAGAAGGGCATACAGACGGTTCTGTATCTGCCGCACTTTATCTCCTGGGTTATCATCGGCGGTATGATGTATCAGATCTTCTCCACCTCCAGCGGTATCGTCAACTCCGTGGTTAAGATGTTCGGCGGCAATTCGGTTCCGTTCCTGACGGATAACGGCTGGTGGATCTTCGTATACGTCGTCGTCAGCGTATGGCATGATATCGGATGGGGCGCGATCATCTATATGTCCGCGATTACCGGTATCTCCGCGGATATCTATGAAGCGGCCAAGGTGGACGGATGCAGCCGGTTCCGTATGATGTGGAGTATTACCCTGCCCAACATTCTGGGTACGGTTATGATCATGCTTATCCTCAAGATTGGAAGCATGGCCAGCATCGGATTCGAACAGCCGCTGTCTCTGGGCAACGATACGGTTCGAGGCGTTGCGGACGTTATCAGTACTTATGCATACCGCATCGGTATCAAGAGCAATCGATTCAATATTGCTACGGCGATTACGCTGTTCCAGTCTGTCATTAACTTCTTCCTGGTGATCGGGTCCAACGCGCTTAGTAAGAAGCTGACCGGCGAAGGAATCTGGTAAAGGAAAGGAGTGTAGATCCATGATTAAAGAGAGTCGCGGAGACAGAATATTTAAGGTCGTTGTTGTCTGCATCGTCGTGCTGATCGCGCTGCTGTGCCTTTTGCCGTTCCTGAATATTTTGTCAATATCCATGTCGTCTAAGAATGTAGTACTGGCGGGTGAGGTATTCTTCCTGCCGAAGGATCTGGACTTTACAGCATACAGCGTTGTATTCTCCAATGCCAAGATGTGGCGGTCCCTGATCTTTACGATTGTCCTGACGGTTGTTTCGGTAGCGGTATCCATGGTGATGACGATCCTGTGCGCCTATCCGCTGTCCAGAACGGACATGAAGTTCCGTCAGCCGTTCATGTTGTTCTTCATGTTTACAATGTATTTTACGGGCGGTATGATTCCGGCATACCTCAATATCAGTAATCTGGGTCTGATGGGTTCCTTCTGGTCTCTGGTACTGCCGATCTCGATCTCGACCTACAATATGATTCTGATGAAGACCTTCTTCGGCTCCCTGCCCAAGGCACTGGAGGAGTCGGCCTACATCGACGGCGCCAATGACGCGTTGATCCTGGTCAAGATCATTCTGCCGCTGTCTAAGGCCATGATGGCGACACTGGCCCTGTTCTATGCGGTATCCCGTTGGAACGGCTTTAGTGACGCGCTGCTCTATATCAACGATGAGAATAAGTATCCGCTGCAGCTTCGTCTGCGTCAGATCATCACGGCTTATTCTGCTTCCGCAGAGATGATTAACGATACGCCGGAGGCGCAGGCAGCATTGGTTGCCGATACGATCAAGTCGGCATGCCTGATTTTCAGTATGGTTCCGATCATGCTGGTATATCCGTGGCTGCAGAAGTATTTTGTGAAAGGTGTCATGATCGGTTCTGTTAAGGGCTGATTGGCATAGAAAAAATCCTTAAGGAGGAAAAAGACATGAAAAAATGGATGTCCATGCTGCTTTGCGCAATCATGATCGTGAGTGCGCTGGCAGGATGCAGCGGCGGTGGAAACAGCAGCAAGAACGACAGTTCCACTCCTTCTGCAAGCAACTCTCAGGTGGATGCGTCTAAGGCAGACAGCACGCCTACGCCGTCCGGCGATGCGACGACTCTGACGGTCAGCGTTTTTGACCGTGGTACGACGACCGCTGAGTTCGGTACTGTAACCGATAACAGATATGTAGATTGGATCAACGAGACATTTGGTACGCCCAATAATATCAACGTTGAGTTCTATCCGATCCCGCGTTCTGAGGAAGTTAACAAGCTGAATGCACTGATGGCTTCTAAGGATGCTCCGGACGTTGTATTTACTTATACGGATGCTGTATACTACAATTTCGCTAAGCAGGGCGGTCTGGCTGCTCTGGATGACCTGCTGGCACAGTATGGCGAGCACATCAACACCAATCTGGCAGAGTGCCTGCCCTATGGACAGTACAATGGCGTACAGTACGCGATCTATGCAAAGCGTGCGGCCAGAGACATCACCGGTCACTACATCCGTAAGGACTGGTGCGACAAGCTGGGTATCACCCTGCGTACCGATGAGAATGGCTTCTACACCATGAATATCGACGAGCTGTATGACGCGCTGGTTAAGTTCCGTGACGCGGATGTAGACCAGACTGGTCAGCAGATCTTCGCAATGGGTATGAGCGGTTCTGGTAACCAGTCCCGTTCCGTAACCGGTATCCGTGATGCGTTCATGGACGCTGCGAATATCACGGCTGAGCAGATCGCCTGCGAGCCTGAGTTCATGTGGGCCGGCGTTAAGGAAGGCTTCCGCTGGCTGAATAAGTGCTACAATGAAGGCCTGATGGATCCTGACTATGGTACCCAGGCAGACACGACCAAGAAGGCTGAGTATGTAACAGCAAACCGTACCGGTTACTGGACTGACGACAGCTGGTGGCAGGTTAATGTCGGTGCGGCTCTGGAAGCTCTGAGTGAGAACAATCCGGACGCTGAGGTTGTTGCTCTGAAGCTTGAGAACGTATATGGACAGATGATGCAGCAGAACTATCCTCCGACCGCTATTATCTGTATGGTACCTGTTTTCAGCAAGGCTCAGACAGAAGCTGTCAAGTATCTGGATTGGCTGGCTGATTATGAAAACGATAAGGTTCTCCGTTATGGCTTCGAGGGTGAGAACTACACGCTGGTTGACGGTATTCCGACCGACATTCATCTGGACTATCAGAACCTGTCCGACTACGCTTTGATGTACAACGGCGATCCGGACGCAACGGTTAACACCGCAACGGTAGTTGCTTCTCTGCCTGAGTTCACCAAGACGATCCGTACGCAGAATCTGCAGATCGGTACCGAGGGTGGTTATACTCCGTATCCGTTCGGCAAGGAGATCGTAGCGCTGACCAATTATAATGCCGACCTAACTGCTAAGATCGCTGAGCTGTATGTTAACAGTATTATGGCTTCTCCGGACCAGTTTGACGCTGTTTGGGATCAGTATGCTCAGGAATACCTGACCATCGGCGGACAGCAGGTAATTGACGAGAAGAAGGCTGTATACGCGGAGAAGGAAGGCAAGTAAGCTCTGACTTTGGACGTGCAGGGGTGCTGCAGTAATGCAGCGCCCTTTTTTCAATAAAAGAGAAAGGAAAAAGCGGTATGAGCATACAGTTTGGAGTAGACTATTATCCGGAGCATTGGCCGCAGGAACGTTGGGAAACGGATGCGCAGTTGATGCAGGAGATGGGAGTGCAGGTTGTCCGAATGGCGGAGTTTTCCTGGAGTCATCTGGAACCGGAAGAAGGCAGATTTACGTTTGAGTGGCTGGATCAGGCCATCGAACTTCTGGCACGGCATGGGATCCGAAGTGTCCTGGGTACGCCCTCTGCGGCGCCTCCGGCCTGGATTATAGAGAAAAATCCGGAGATACAGCCGGTGGATTCGGAAGGACGGCGAAGACATTTTGGTGGGCGGCATCATGATTGCCAGTCCAATCCCGTATACCGGGAGCATATCCGGCGGTATGTGACCGCTTTTGCAAGACATTTCGGCCCCAATCCGAACGTGATCGCATGGCAGACAGATAATGAACTGGGAAACAGTCATCGGGATCTGTGTATGTGCGAGCATTGCGAAGCAGCCTTCCGAAAGTGGCTGGAGCTGAAGTACTACGGCAGCATCGAGGAGCTGAACCGGGCCTGGGGTACGGCCTTCTGGAGTCAGGAGTATCAGAGCTATGCGCAGGTTCATGCGCCCAAACTTACGGTTACTGGACACAACCCATCGCAGATGCTGGACTGGAGAAGGTTCCATTCGGATCTGATCGTGGATTTTCAGCACTTTCAGACGCAGATTTTGCGTAAAGAGGCTCCAAGACAGTGGATTACCCACAATATGATGGGGTTTGCGCCGACGGTCAACTATTTTGACCTTGCCAAGGATTTGGACTTTGCATCGCATGATCAGTATCCGGGGATGGCTCTCCTGAAGGAAAAAGCGGCCTCGCTGGGAAGCGGCAGCGCGGCCAGCCTGGACATCATACGGGCAATCAAGGAGAAAACTTTCTGGATCATGGAGCAGCAGTCCTCCATCACAGGATGGGGGGAGATGAGCCGGATGCCGAGACCTGGCCAGCTGGGACTGTGGGCGCTTCAATCTATCGCGCACGGCGCGGATACGGTAGTATTTTTCCGGTGGCGAAGCTGCACGTTCGGCACGGAACAGTATTGGCATGGGATTCTGCCGCATAGCGGCCGCCCGGGACGCAATTATGAGGAGATCAAGGAATTTGTCCACAAGATGACGCCGATCATGCCGGAGTTTGTCGGCGGTCTTCCCAAGAAGGAGGCAGGGATTGTATTCTCCTATGATCAGGAGCATGCGCTGCGGATTCAGCCCCACCATCCGGACCTGCAGTATCCGGAACATGTTATGACGTATTACCGCGCACTCCATCGGAGAAATGTACCGATCAATTTCCTGAGCGATACGGCTGATTTTTCCGGCTATCGGCTGCTGATCGCCCCTTTACAGTATCTGATGGATCCGGATCTCGCGCAGCACTATAGATCCTATGTGCATAATGGCGGGACCTTGGTTTTGACGATGCGGACCGGGGTAAAGGACAGAAATAACCAGTGTGTGTCCGATCGGCCGCTGCCGGGTGAGCTGCAGGATATTCTGGGATTGGAGGTCTACGAGTACGACTGCCTGAGAGAACTGACGGCCAAGATCGATTGGGACGGAGAAAAATATGAAGGCTATAAGTGGTGCGATATCATCACACCGCAGACAGCGCAGACATTGGCACGTTATGACGCGGAATATTATGCGGGTACCCCTGCGATTACCGTGAATTCTTACGGCAAAGGCAAGGTATACTATGTGGGAACGGAGATGTCGGCGGAGTTGGCGGACCGGCTGGCCGAAGAATGGATTCGGCGGGGAGAAGCTATGCCGCTCCTGGAGAGCCCGGACGGCGTAGAAGTTGTACACCGGGAAAAGGACGGTAAAGTCTGGTATTTCGTACTGAATCACACAGAACAGCCGCAGGAGATAGCTGTTCCGATGGACTGGAAGCCGATCTTTGACGGACAGGAGATGCCGATGCCCCCATACAGTGGCTATATATACTGCCAAGAAAAGGATTGCGGCCAGAAGTAAATCATGCTACAATTAGGGTAGAGTTTATGGATAAGGGGGAATATCAAGTGAAATTCAGTGAAATGCCATACCAGAGAGTGACATGGGAGGAGATCGAACCGCGGATCAAGGAGTACTGCCAGCGGCTTGAGCAGGCGGAGAGCGGAGAAGCGCAGTATGAGGTTTACAAAGAAGCGTCTCAGTACATGGACGAGTGCGAGACGCAGATCACGCTTGCGTCGATTCGCCATGGAATCCATATGGATGATCCGTTCTATGAAGCCGAACAGGATTATTATGATGAGATATGGCCGTTGGTCAGTAATGCGCAGCAGCAGTTGAAAAAGTTAGTCGTGAATTCTCAGTGGCGCGAACTGTTTGTAGAGAAGCTGGGCCGAATGGCGCTGGCAAATATGGACATGGAGATGAAGGCGTACGACGAGAAGATCATTGGACTGATGCAGGAAGAAAACGCGCTGAGTTCCCGTTATGATAAGTTGATTGCCGGAATCAAAATCGATTGGAACGGCGAGGAGTTGAATCTGTCGCTTCTGCGTAAGCATATGATGAGCCAGGACCGTGAAGAGCGCCGCCTGGCCTGCCGCAAGATGGGAGAAGCACTGGGAGCGGTCGGAGTTGAGCTTGATGAGATCTATGACCTGATGGTCAAGAATCGTACCGAGCAGGCCAGACAGCTTGGATATGAGAACTATGTGCCGCTGGGATATCTTCGGATGCAGCGGAGCTGCTATGATCAGAAGCAGGTAGAGAGCTTCCGCAGACAGGTGAAAAAGTTCCTGGTTCCCCTGGCGGAAAAAATGCATGATGAGCGCCGTAAGAAGTTGGGTCTGGAGAAGCTGTATTTTTGTGATGAGTTGGTTCACCTCCCGCAGGGAGATCCCCGGCCGGTCGGAACACCGGAAGAGATTCTGGCAAATGGACAGAAGATGTACCATGAGCTGTCTCCGGAAACGGCAGAGTTTATTGACTTCATGATGGAGAATGAGCTGTTTGACGTACTGGGACGCAAAAATAAGATGGCAGGCGGGTACATGACGTTCCTGCCGAAATATCACGCACCTTTTGTTTTTGCTAATTTCAATGGCACCAGCGGGGATACGGATGTTCTGACCCATGAGTGCGGACATGCGTTCCAGGGTTATCTGAACCGTAATGCGGAGGTTGCGGATAGAAGAGCGCTGACAATGGAGACAGCGGAGATCCACTCTATGTCCATGGAGTTCTTTACGGAGCGTTGGATGGAGCTGTTCTATGGAGACAGAGCGTCTGAGTACCGCAGAGTTCATCTGGAAGAAGCGATTTACTTTATCCCCTACGGCTGCATGGTGGATGAGTTCCAGCACATCGTCTATTCCAATCCGGACATGACACCGGCAGAGCGACGCGCGGTATGGAGCATGCTCGAGCATGAGTATAAGCCGCATCTGGATTATGATGGAGATCCGTTCTTTGAGAAGGGCGGCTACTGGCAGAGACAGGGACATATCTTCAGCTCTCCGTTCTATTATATTGACTATTGCCTGGCACAGACCTGCGCGTTGGCGTTTAAGGTCAAGATGGATCAGAATTTTGAAGAGGCCTGGAAACAGTATCTGGTGCTTTGCAGTGCGGGCGGAGCGGATTTTGCCGAATCCCTGGTTTATGGAGGTCTGCCGAGTCCCTTTGCGGAAGGAACGATGGAGAAGATCGTAGAAGGTCTGCATCTATAAGAAAGGAATCGCGATGGAATACCAGAAAAAGACGGGGCGTTTTCCAAGCAGCGCGTCCAATGAGATCGTAACGTATTACGTATATGTTCCTGCCGTAGAGAAACCGGCGGGAATCCTTCAGATCGCTCATGGAATGTGCGAGTATGTCGAGCGTTATGAGCCGTATATCGAATTTATGCTGGAAAAAGGCTGGATTGTCTGCGGCAACGATCACCTGGGCCATGGCAGGACTGCTCTGGAGGAAAAGAATTACGGATATATGGGCGGAGCGGACGGCTGGAAGCATATGGTGGTGGACATGCACACACTGACCCGCCGTATGCAGCAGCTTCATCCGAATATGCCGTATTTTCTTCTGGCACACAGCATGGGCTCCTTCCTGGGACGTGCCTATCTGGCGCGGTATGGCAAGGAGCTGACCGGAGCTATCATTATGGGAACCAGCAGCGGAGTCGGCTGGCTGCCTGCGACGGCGGCGCTGGGACTGATCCGTGTGATGAGCCTCATAAAAGGGGATCGATACCGCAGCAGCGCTGTGCAGAAGATGGTTTTCGGATCCTATAATAAACGTCTGGTGGATCCGGCCACGGACAGTGACTGGATCAGCAGTGATCCGGAAACAGTGAAAAAGTATGTGGCGGATCCCATGTGTACGTTCACATTTACCTTATCCGGTTTTCGTAATTTGCTGCAGGTATTGCGAAGTGTATCATCGCCGCAGTGGGCGCGTCAGGTACCGCAGGATCTGCCGATCTTTATCGTGAGCGGCGAAGAGGATCCGGTAGGCAGCTACGGACGCGGCCCTGCCAAGGTACGGGAACGGCTGCTGCGGGCCGGGGTTCAGGATGTCACATTAAAGCTGTATCCGGAATATCGGCATGAGCCGCTGAATGAGGTGGGCCGGGAACAGGTCTATGAAGATCTGTATTACTGGATGGAAAGTAAACTATGAATCCGTACCGGGCCTATGAGCAATTTGCGGTAGAGGGCGAGGCAGTCGATATCCGGGAGTATGGGGAAGGACATATTAACCAGACCTATCGGATAGAGACTGCTGGCCCCATATATCTGCTGCAGAGAATCAATACCGAGATCTTCCGTTCGCCGGCGCAGCTAATGGAAAACATACAGCATGTAACGGAATATCTCTGGAGTCAGATTGCGCTTCGGGGCGGTGATCCGGCGCGGGAGACGCTTCGGGTAATTCCGACAAAGGATGGTCAGTTATATGCGGATCTGGGGACGGAAGGCTGTTGGAGGCTGTATCATTTTATACCGAATACAGTGACATATCAGAGTTTTGCGGAACCGGCTGTATTTGAAAACTGCGGACGCACCTTCGGGGGATTTCTTGCGGATCTGGATGGATATCCGGTACAGACACTTCATGAGGTAATTCCGGAGTTCCATAATACGCTGCAGCGTTATCACAACCTGGAAGCGGCGGTACAGGCGGATGCGGCGGGCCGCGTCAGGCAACTGGCCAAGGAGCTACGCTGGGTACGGGAGCGGAAAAAATATTATGGAAAGATCACGGAGGCGTTGGCCGCGGGAGAGATTCCGGTACGGGTAACGCATAATGACACCAAGGTCAATAATATTTTGATGGATCCGATCACGGGCCGGGGTATCTGTGTTGTAGACCTGGATACGGTGATGCCTGGGTCCAGTCTGTATGACTTTGGCGACGCGATACGGGTCGGTGCCGCGACGCAGGCAGAGGATTGTCCACAGCCGGAGAGGATGCATCTGAATCCGGCATTGTTTGACGCGTTTGCCAAAGGTTATATCATGGGCGCTCGGGGGAAACTCACGGGAGAGGAGATACGCCGAATGCCATGGGGCGCCTGGATCATGACGGTAGAGAACGGGATCCGTTTTTTGACGGATTATATAGAAGGGGACGTATATTATAGAATTCACCGCCCCGACCAGAATCTGGATCGTGCCAGAGCCCAATTTGCTTTGGCGGCAGATATAGAGAACAAATGGAAAGAACTTACAGAGATTACAGAGAAATATCAGAATACACAGGAGGGTTAACGATATGAAACAGGATATGATCGTTATTTTGGATCTGGGAAGTACAAGAAATACTGTTCTGGCGCGCGCAATCCGTGCGTTGGGTGTGTACAGTGAGATTTATCCCCATGACATCACAGTGGAAGAGCTGCGTGCACTGCCCAATGTAAAGGGAATCATTTTAAATGGCGGTGAAAACCGTAATGTGGATGGTGTGGATATCGATATCCGTCCGGAACCGTATACGCTGGGTATTCCGATGCTCGCATTCGATCATGCACCGGCAAAATGCACCGCTATGGAAGCACTGCCGGAGACGGATGAAGAGATTTGCGCATTGGTCAAGCCCTTTGTCTTTGACACCTGCAAGTCTGAAGCCAACTGGAATATGAAAAATTTTATCGCGGACCAGATCGAAGCGGTTCGCAAGCAGGTAGGAGACCGTAAGGTGCTGCTGGCCTTGTCCGGAGGTGTGGACAGTTCGGTTGTAGCGGCGCTTCTGATCAAGGCAATCGGAAAACAGCTGTACTGTGTGCATGTCAACCATGGCCTGATGCGCAAAGGCGAATCAGAAATGGTAATCGATGTGTTCAAGCGCCAGCTGGACGCCAATCTGACCTATGTCGACGCATCCGAGCGCTTTCTGACCAAGCTGGAGGGAGTTGCGGATCCGGAGAAGAAGCGTAAGATCATCGGCGCGGAGTTTATCCGTGTTTTTGAAGAGGAAGCACGCAAGCTGAGCGGAATTGATTTTCTGGCGCAGGGAACGATCTATCCGGATATTGTAGAGAGCGGTACCAAGACCGCCAAGATTGTAAAGTCCCATCACAATGTGGGCGGTCTGCCGGAGGACCTGCAGTTCTCTCTGGTTGAGCCCCTGAAGCAGCTGTTCAAGGATGAGGTTCGCGCGTGCGGCGTGGAGCTGGGCCTGCCTGCGGAGATGGTATACCGTCAGCCGTTCCCCGGTCCCGGTCTGGGGGTACGCTGCCTGGGAGCGATTACTCGGGATCGTTTGGAATGCGTGCGTGAGTCGGACGCGATCCTGCGTGAGGAATTCAAGCTGGCCGGTCTGGACCGGAAGGTATGGCAATACTTTACGATTGTGCCGGACTTCAAATCGGTCGGTGTCCGCAACAACGCCCGCTGCTTTGAGTATCCGGTCATTATCCGGGCCATCAATACAGTAGACGCGATGACGGCGGCGATCGAGCAGATCGAGTGGCCGGTACTGATGAAGATCACGGATCGAATCCTGAAAGAAGTCCCAGGCGTCAACAGAGTGTGCTATGACCTGAGCCCGAAGCCGATTGCCACGATTGAGTGGGAATGATTGCATCCCAGAAAAAGTCCAGTCATACCAAGGCTTTTTCGCCATGAGTGCCCGCCGTGGCAACAAAATGGCAACATTATTTGAATTATTGCGATAACAAAAAGCGCTATCTGATTTGAAACCAAGTCAGATAGCGCTTTTTCTTTTGCATTTTAGTCGGCCTTCAGCCGGTCTTTGAACGCCTCCACCATTGCATCGCTGAGCTGCTGGGACGGCACTTTCACAT
>CAVGBV010000058.1:3837-17215 GCA_963627615.1 Alloprevotella sp. | reverse complement strand
ATTTCATATAGCAATACCCCCAATACTGGGTGTCCAGTATTGGGGGTACATATCAGTTCAGTGCGACAGCCCTTCGTTTTGTAGATTATTTGGTTCCGAACAACCGGTCTCCGGCATCCCCGAGTCCAGGGGTGATGTATCCATGCTCGTTCAGTTCTTTGTCGTAACCGACGCAGTATACATGGATGTCAGGATGAACCGCTTCCAGAGCCTTGATACCGGGCTCCGCGACGACCAGGCTCATGATATTGATATCCTTGATGCCCTCTTCCTTCAGCATGGAGACAGCGGCAATCAGAGAACCGCCGGTAGCCAGCATGGGCTCTGTGATGATGACAGAACGCTTGTCAATGTCCTTGGGCATCTTGAAATAATATTTGACAGGCTGCAGAGTCTCCTCATTGCGGTACAAGCCGATATGTCCGACCTTGGCGGAAGGGATAACGTCCAGAACGCCGTCCACCATACCCAGACCTGCGCGCAGGATCGGAACGATCGCTACCTTTTTGCCGGCCAGCACATTGGATGTGGTCTTGCACAGAGGTGTCTCGATCTCGATGGGTTCCAGAGGAAAATTACGAGTGATCTCATAAGTCATCAGCATAGCGATCTCACGGGTGATCTCGCGGAATTCCCGGGTTCCGGTCTCCTTTTTGCGCAGCCAGGTCAGCTTGTGCTGCAGCAGAGGATGATCCAATTGAGTTAATATAGACATAGGTCTACCTCCTGAATGTGTTTTTTTTATCATACTCCTTTTTGTGCTGTATGTCAATGTTTTTAAATCGTTCCGGCATCTCCTGCAAAAAGCCGGAGGGAGCGCGCCAGATCCGGACGCATGTCATGAGCAGCGGGATGGCGGCGAGAAAACCCGGCAGTCCAAAGGGGGCCGCGATGGCACAGGCGCATAGAATCCAGAGAGGACGGAGGCGGAGAGCGCTGCCGATATGGGGTGTGAGCCAGAGATTATCTAAAAGCTGCGCGGCCAAACAGACGGCGAGTACGAGAAGGAGGACGGCCGAACCGGAGAAAAGGGAACTCAGCAGACAAAATAGGGTTCCGATCCAGGGACCAATCAGGGGAATCAGATTGGTCAGGGCGATGACGCATCCGAGGAGCAAGGGGGAGGGAACAGAAAATCCCAGGAGAAGAGCCAGAGAGAAGCAAACGGTACAGAAGAGGGCCAGAATCAGGCTGATATAAAGCCTGCTGCGCAGGTAGTCCCAGAGGGTCTGATCCAGAATATCCAGGAGATTTAGAAGCGGACAGGCCAGCGGAGACGGAGACAGACGCAGGAGAAGCGCGGCGCAGCTAAGACATAGGTCGTCATTGTCCTTGAGCGCATAGTAAGCGATACAGAGGGAGACGCAGAGATTGCCGAGCTGCTGCAGGAGGGAGGCACTGTAGGAGAGGAGAGGGGCAAGAAGCTTGCGCAGAAGCTCCGGAAGGCGGGCAAGCCAGTCGTCGATGGGCAGATATGTTCGGAGGCGGATCCACAGCGGGGAAGAGAAAGCAGCAGGAGCTCTCAGGTTCAGCAGCTGGAGAGCCGTATCACGCAGCCGGGGCAGCAACAGAAGAAGAAAGATCAGGAAAAGAGCCAACAGAAGGCTGAAGCTCAAAAGTATACAAATCCAGCGCGGGAGAGAAGAAAGTCGTTGTAGGTTATTGACGAGGGGTTGAAGAAGGTATATAATAAAACCAGCTACGGCAATTGGACTCAATGCGCCCAGGAGCAAGGAACGCAGATCAGCGCTTAAGATGAGAAGTGTGGCGGCAGCCAGGAACAAGGCAGCTTTGGAAATGGGCATGAGGATCACTCCTTTGAGTTCAGATGCGAGAATGAGGAGGTTGTTTCTAATGGAAAAGTATTTGCAGGAAGACTTCAAAAAGTCCATGAAGATCCGTCTGAATTTTAACAACATGATGGATTCTTTTGTAGGAGAGAATGGATTGAGCGAGGAGGATCTCGCGGCTCTCTCCGGTAAGATTGCCGATATGGAAAAGGCAATGGTAGAGAAGCGTAAGAACGGCGGTATGGACTGGCGCGACCTGCCTTATAATCAGAAGGAAGTTGTAGAGGATATTATCAGCTACGCAGAGTCCGTGAAGGAGGAGTTTGACGCGTTTATTGTGCTGGGCATCGGCGGCAGCGCTTTGGGCCCGATCGCACTGCAGCAGGCGGTCAATCACCCGTATTATAATGAGCTTTCCAGAGAGAAGCGCGGCGGCTGGCCGAGATTCTATGTAGCGGATAATGTGGATCCGGAGCGTCTGGTCTATCTGTTTGACACGATCGACCCGGCCAAGAGCCTGTTTAACGTAATCTCCAAGTCCGGCGGTACCTCCGAGACCATGAGCCAGTTTATGATTATCAAGGAACTTCTGGAGGAGAAGCTGGGCAAGGAAGAAGCCGCAAAACATATCGTTTGCACAACGGACGAGGTCAAGGGCAATCTTCGGCCGATCTGCGAGCAGGAAGGCTATAAGAGCTTTGTGATTCCGGCGGGAGTCGGCGGCCGTTTCTCGGAGTTGACACCGGTAGGTCTTCTGCCGGCAGCGATGACCGGTATCGATATCCGGGAGCTGTTGGCCGGTGCGGCATATATGGACGAGCTGTGCCAGGAAGAAGATACCTATAAGAACATCGGTTACATGTACGGCATCCTGAGCTACGCGGCTATGGAGCAGGGCAAGAATATTCAGGTTATGATGCCTTATGCGGATTCACTGAAGTATATGTCCGACTGGTTTGCTCAGCTCTGGGCGGAGTCTCTGGGTAAAAAGTTCGATAATGAGGGCAAAGTAGTACATGTAGGACAGACGCCGGTGAAGTCTCTGGGCGTTACCGATCAGCACTCTCAGGTACAATTGTATGCAGAGGGCCCGTTCGATAAGATGATTGTTTTCCTGGGCGTGGACCATTATAAGGAGACGATCACGATTCCCAAGACCTATCAGGATGTACCGTCCCTGGGATTTTTGGGCGGCGCGACGCAGAACCAGCTGATTCAGACCGAGCAGATGGCGACAGAATATGCTCTGCTGAAGGCGGGTAAAATGAATATGACATTGACACTGCCGGAAGTCAACGCGTTTACGATCGGAGAGCTGATGTATCTCTTTGAGGTAGCGACCGCGGTAGGCGGAGAGCTTCTGGGGATCAACGCGTTTGATCAGCCGGGTGTGGAAGGCGGTAAGAACGCGACCTACGCGATGTTTGGACGCCCCGGCTACGAAAAGGTAAAGGAAGAGCTGGACAGCCGTCCGCAGCCGAAAGAAAAGTATATGATCTGATACGATTTAAGATTCAAGAGAATACAGCCGACCGCGACGCCGGCTGTATTTTTTTACAGGAGGACGCATGTTTAGAGTTTGGGGTAAATTGATGAAAGGAAGCCACAAGCTGGATGATTATGTGGCGGAGAACGACGATAAGAATAAAAATCTGACCCTGCGGCTGTATGACTGCATGGATGAGATCTGCCAGCATTTTGATCTGGCGAAGCCGATCTGGCTGGATCAGAACTATGATGAGCTGAATAAGTTCGGTAAGACATCCTTCCGACAGGATCACTTTATTGAGACCATTCCTTTTCAGGAGTTGGAAATAGAAATTATAGAAATGGATGACGCAAAATGATTACAAAACAACAGCTGCAGAAAGATCTGGAAGCATTAGGAATCCGTCCCGATGAGACGGTGGCGGTCCATACCTCGCTAAAGGCGGTGGGCATGGTGGAAGGAGGGGCGGAAACCTTTCTGGAAGCGCTGTATGAATATCTCTATGATGGGCTCCTGGTGATTCCGACACACACATGGAAGACCGTGAATCAGGAGAATCCGTGGTATGATGTGCGCAGCTCGGAAGCCTGTATCGGCTGGGTGCCGCGGACGGCTGCTTTTCACCCGAAGGCGGTGCGTTCCATGCATGCGACCCATTCGGTAGCGGTATTCGGTAAGAGAGCCTGGGAGTATGCGGAGTATGACAGGAATTCTGTAACTCCGACACCGCCACAGGGCTGTTTTGGAAGGCTGTATGATGAAAAGGCCAGGATTCTTCTGGTCGGTGTAGGGCAGGAACGCAACACGTTCATCCATGTCAGCGAGGAGATTCTGGATGTGCCGCAGCGCCTGAGCGCGCCGTTTGAGGTAACTTTGGTCGATTATGAGGGGCGTCAGGAGAGGCGGACCATACAGAAGCATGAGAATCCGATCTGTCCGCATATTTCGGAGAATTTTGTCAAGTTTGATCCCTATCTGGCAAGATGCGGCGCGGTGACGGAGGGAAAACTGGGCAATGCGCCGGTCAAAGTGTGTGACGCGGTCAAGCTGCAGGATGAGATTCTGCGTCTGTGGAGAGAGGCGGATCGCGATCTGACAGTGGATGCCCGCCCGATTGATGGTTAATATAGATTGAATTTCTTGAAATAAGGCTTGCCTTTTTGTACAAATGTGCTATAATAAAATTGTCTGTTAACGTTTTTTATAGAAATAAGGGGGCACACAAAACATGAAAGCATTGGAGATCTATCCATCCGAGATTCGGACCTATCAGGACCGGATTTCCGGTGTAACAGTGAAGCAGATGACAAGATTCCGGGGACACAGTTTCCATACATATTTTACGAATAATGGCTTCTGGGATCAGAATCGGAGATTGTTGTTTACGTCGGATCGGAAAAACGCGTGCAATCTCTTCAGTATCGAGTTGGAGAGCGGGGAGATCAGCCGACTGACGGATTTTTCGGCGGGTGATTGGACGCCGACCGAGTTTGTGAATGATGTCAACCCCAAGAGACCGGAGATATATTATATTCGCGAGAATAAGCTCTATGCGTTTGATTTGATGACGCTGGAGAGCCGATTCCTGTATCAGGCGCCGGAAGGCTTTGAACTGCATGGCGGACTGGTGGGGGCGGATGGCCGGTATGCGTATGTAACGCTGATGGAGGATCTGTCTAACAGGATCTATACCAACCTGTCAGCCAGCTATGTAGGGATGAGGGATGTCTTTCACGCGAAGCCGGACTGTCGGATTGTCCGTGTGGATGTAGATACGGCCAAGGCGGATGAGCTGTGGCAGGAATACTGCTGGATCGGTCATGTCAACCCATCACCGACACAGCCGACGATTGTGACCTTCTGCCATGAGGGTCCCTGGCAGCTGGTAGATCAGCGGATATGGGTTATGGATACACAGACCTGTAAACCGGTGATGCTGCGCCCGCGTAAGATGCCGGGAGAGATGGTGGGGCATGAATACTGGTATAAGGACGGCCTGCGAGTAGGATATCAGGCGCATAAGCCGGAGATGGGATCGTATTTTGGAGTCATCAATTATGACGGTACGGAGGAGCATGAAGCACCCTGCGTTCCCTTCCCCAGCCCGGATCATGTGCATTCCATCGATTATAACCTGATTGTCAGCGATTCCGGTAAGTCGGTCAAGCTGTATCGCTATAACGGTACGGATTTTGACGACGCAAGGGTACTGTGCATGCATGACGGCAGCTTTTTCCATCAGTTCCATCATCCGCATCCCAAGATTACGGACGATGGCAAGCAGGTGCTGTATAACAGCAATGTGGATGGTTACAGCAATCTGTACATGGTTGATATTCCGGCAGATGTCGCAGCGCTGCCGAAGGTGAAGGATCTGTAAAAACAAAATGACCGAATCAGCGTTGACTCTGATTCGGTCATTCTTATATGTAAGAACACAGGAGGAATATTATGCGGCAGTATTATGATTTTGCGTCGGGAAAATGGCAGCCGGAGGATTTCGAATATGTATATTCGCCGGTGTGCCGGACATATCCGCGGTTTCATCAATGGCCGGACGCAATCGGCAATGGAACCTGCGATGAAGGAGATGGATTTGAATATATCAGTATGGTCACCAAAGCGACATATCCGCGTGCCATTCGGATCCGGACGACATGTGAATTCGCGTCGTTCGGAGCGCCGCTGATCGTCATTTCCGGTGATATTCAGCAGGATCCCTCTGCCAGAGTGCTGCGGTATGGACTGCACCACGAATTTGTGCTATATGAAGGCGGCTGCAATATCTGGCGGATTGTGCCATGGCCGGAACGCACAGAGCGGCCGATCTATACAATCAAGGCGGCATATATTCAGAAACCGGTGCCGGCCGGTCAACGAGCGGAGCTGACGGTTGAGGTGCGGGAACGGCAGATTCAGGCGTTTTTGAATGGAGAAAGCTGCGGGCACTTTACGCCGGAGCTGCCGGAACAACTGCATGTAGGGATTACGGCATGCGAAGGCATCAATCGATTTTATGATCTTACGATTGAGTCGTTATAATGTCCGGGCATGAAAGGAGAAGATAGGGTATGTCTATTCGATGTGCCTCTAAAGCTGCGATTATCAATAACAATTCCGTTTTGCTGAACCGGTGTAGGGATGAGAGCGGATGTATCTATTATGATCTGCCGGGCGGCGGACAACATGTTTATGAAAGCCTGGAAGAAGCTGCAGTACGGGAAGTAAAAGAAGAAACAGGCTACGATATAAAGGTTAGCCGCTTTATCGCCCTGGCGGAAGAGATCTGCACGCAGGAAGCGCTTCGCAAACAATATCCGGAGTATACGCACAGAATCTTTCATATCTTCGCGGCACAGCTCAGTGGCGACGGGAGAGAAACAGCCTTGGAGACCGACCGGGGGATGGAAGACAGTGTATGGATTCCGTTAAGCCGTATAGATGCAATCGCCGAAAACTGCTATCCTGATCTGAAAAAACTGTTGCGTGGACTGGAAAACTTAAGTACGCCCTGCTATCTGGGCACAGTTTATACGGATTGAGAAAAACGCATACGGCGGGGGGAAAATCCTATGGCTTGGCTTCGATTTGTGATATGTCTTTTTGGCGGATTTTTAGGGATCCATAAGTTTATGGAAAAAAGATCGGGTTGGGATTTTTGTACCTGTTTACAGTTGGACTGTGTGGAATCGGATGGCTGTACGATTGCAGCAAGTATTTATCTGCGGCAATCCGAGAGACCCGTTACAGAGCCTACGTTTCGATGAATCCTGTAAATTATCCAGAACAATATGGTTTGGAGTGGCGAAAGAGAGTACAAAAAGTACTACTCTGGGTGGTTGTTGGCTTTTTCGCTCTGATAGCGCTGGGGGATCTTGCAGGAGATAAAATCTTTGCAGCCATACCGCCATTAGCAGCTATCGCCGTAGTGATCCCGGTGGAGAGCTGGCAGGCCAGAATTGGCGGAGTTATATATGGCAGGAGGAAAACAGGTATCGCGATCCTTCTGGCAGTTGTGTCTTTAGCGCTCCTGCCAGGGGCAGCTGCGTCTGCGGAAGGTAGAGAGGCGGCCAAGGTTATTCTGGAGGAAAGCACTGCACCCGTAGAAGGAGTGAATAAGAATGCCGGGCTTGTGATTCTCTCATATCCATCGACTGTTTCAAGAAATGAAATTGTAACTTTGGAGGCACAGGGAAAGCCTGATACGATATATACAATTGAAGTTTATTATAAGGAGTTTTCGAACGCGAATGGGCTTGGATCCAAAACATCGGATAGTAATGGATATGTTTCATGGACTTGGAAAATCGGTGGACGTACCTCTTACGGAACATTTCGTATTGTTGTATACGGTGGGGACGAGTCCATAACGTTATACTCTACTGTACAATAATATATTTTGGTAATTCTATGCCGATATCCAAAATGTATTATTGTTATATTTTTAGAAACTAATGACAACCAAGTTCAGAGAGATGTAAAAAAGTAGAAATGCAATATTCGTGTCGTACCGTGTGATTTTTGTGGAAAAGTTCGTGTAAATTAGTGTTAACAATGTTGAACAAAAAAAGAGGAGAAGGATTTCTCCTTCTCCTCTTAAAAAGAACGATTTCATTATTCCGCAGGATAAAAAGCATCCTTGCCAAGTCCGCAGGTAGGGCAAACCCAATCCTCGGGGACATCTTCCCATGCTGTGCCAGGTGCGACGCCGTTTTCCGGATCGCCAAGTGCGGGATCATAGACATAACCGCAGGGGCATTCGTATTTCATAGTATAATCTCCCTTCTTACTTGCCGAAGTAGCGATTCAGCAGACCCAGGAATGCGCGTCCGTGTCTCGGCCTCGTCCTTGGCCATCTCATGTACGGTGTCGTGAACTGCATCGTATCCAAGCTGCTTAGCCAGGGTAGCAAGATCCTTCTTGCCCTGTGTTGCGCCATATTCTGCGTCTACACGAAGTTCCAGATTCTTCTTGGTGGAATCCGTAACGACTTCGCCCAGAAGCTCCGCAAACTTTGCCGCATGCTCAGCCTCTTCAAAAGCGATTCGCTTGTAGGCCTCAGCAACCTCAGGATAACCCTCACGATCGGCCTGACGGCTCATCGCGAGATACATGCCGACTTCGGAACATTCACCGGCAAAGTTCTCACGCAGGCCCTCAACGACGCGGGGATCCAGATCCTTGGCGATCCCTACGCGATGCTCGTCAGCCCATACTCTCTCGTCAGCGTCATCCAGAACATTGAATTTGGAAGCCGGAGCGCCGCACTGCGGACATTTTGCCGGAGCAGTCTCGCCCTCATATACATAACCACAAATAGAACATACGAATTTAGCCATTTTGAATTACCTCCTGTTAAATGATAATTATTATTAACTAATAATGATTGTTTACAAGTGCTATTATAGCAGTGATATGCTGATCTGTCAAGGGATTTTAAAAAGTTTTTTTAAAATTTGCAGAAAGTGCGAAAAATACCGGAGTATCCGGAAAATATCAGAAAGGAAGAGAACATTGCAGACACATATAACAAAAGTAGCGATTATCGGAGCGGGCGCGGTGGGGGCAACCGTTGCGTTCAGTCTGGTAGTCAAAGGAGTAGCGGCGCAGATCGCATTGATCGACATCAACGAGAAAAAGGCCATGGGCGAAGCGTTGGATATGCGGCATAGCGTGGACTTTCAGCGGAGAAATGTCGGGATCGTCTACGGCGGGTATGAAGAATGTTCGGACGCGGATATCGTTGTAATCACGGCGTCGGCTCCGTATGCCGGAGAGACGGACCGGCTGCAGATGCTGGACAAAACGGCGGGAATCATGCATAGTGTGGTAGACGGTGTGATGAAGAGTGGATTTGACGGAATCTTTATCGTCGTCTCCAATCCGGTGGATGTGATGAGTTATCTGGTACGGGAACTGTCCGGATTGCCGAAAAGCCGTGTCATCGGGACCGGAACGATTCTGGAGAGCGCGCGGCTCAAGCAGGAGATCGGCCAATTGATGGGAATGGATCCCAGAAGCGTAGAAGCATGCGTTATGGGAGAACATGGGAACTCCATGATGATTCCCTGGAGTCATGTGCGCGCCGGCGGCAAGCTCTTTTATCAGATATTGGAGGACAATCCGGAGCTTTATGCCAATGTGCGGCTGGAGGATCTGACAGAACGGACCAAACAGGCCGGCAATGTGATTATGGAGGCCAAAGGCAATACGCAATATGGTATCGCGGGGGCAGTTACGGGAATCGTTACGGCAATTTTGCAAAACGAAAACAAGATCTACCCGGTTTCGGCCTGCCTGGAAGGAGAATACGGCATATCGGGGATATACTGCGGAGTGCCGGCGATATTAGACCGTACTGGCATTCGGGATATCGGGACGTATCATCTGACGGAACAGGAGATGGACGAGTTAAAGGCTTCGGCGGAAGTCATCCGTAATGGAATCCGGCGGCTGCACAGAAGATGATGAAGATTTATTACGCAAAGATAGGGGAAGAGCCGGAAGAGGAATTGCCGGAAAATATTCGAAGACATATCACGGAATACCGCAATGATGCGGTGAGACGGCACAGCCTCTGTGCGTGGAGGCTTTTCATGAGGATGGCCGCTGAAGAAGGAGTGGAAAACCCTGAGATCGGCTTTTATGAGTATGGGAAGCCGTATTTTATACAACCTGCCGGGTGGCATTTCAGCCTGAGCCATTCGGGGGAATATGCGGCATGCGTCCTGGCACGGGAACCGGTGGGGATTGATATCCAGAAGATTCGGCCAGTGGACGCGGGGGTGCCGCTGCGCTGCTTCTCTGAAGAGGAGCGGCAGAGGCTTCGGGCAGCGAAGTCTCCGGAGGAGGAGCTGATCCGGATATGGACACTCAAAGAAGCCGTTGTTAAGGCGTCGGGACAGGGACTTCGGCAGGATTTGCGGTGTGTGGACGCATCGGCGGGAAAGTGCAAGACCTGGCAGATCGAGGATTATATCGTATCCGTGTATTGTGCGGGAATATGTGAATCACCGGATCGAATCAAAAGATTTTTTTATAAATAGGCATAATGACAGAAAAAAGTTGCAAATCTGAGCGGAATATGATATGATATCGGTAGTTTTTATCGGAATGGGAGGTTAAAAGGGCCGATGATTGCTCAGATTGTGGACCGTACAAGACAGCGGGTTGCCCAGGAGAAGAAGTCCAGGAAAAACCGGGAGATTCAGCTGCGTGCGGAGTCAATGCCGCGCGGAGAATTTGAAGTGGAGCGGGAACTGGCAAAAGAAGGTCTGTCGCTGATCTGTGAGATTAAGAAGGCGTCCCCGGATATGGGGGTGATCGTACCGTACTTTCCCTATGTCAGTATGGCACAGGAGTATGCGGCGGCAGGCGTGCCTCTGATATCGGTTTGGACGGAGCCCTATTTTTACCTGGGATCGGAAGAGTATCTGCAGGAGATAGCGGCTAAGGTTACGGTGCCGGTGATTGGTAAGGATTTTGTAATTGATGAATACCAGATATATAAAGCAAGGTACAATGGAGCGGCTGGGATTTTTCTGATGGCCGGGATTTTGAGCTTGACAGAATTAAAGGAATATATTCATATCTGTGATCGGTTGGGGATGAGCGCGCTGGTAGAGGTCCATACGGAGGCGGAAGTGCGGCAGGCGGTACAGGCCGGAGCCAGAGTGATTGTGATCAACAATCGGGATCTGGAGACTTTTGTGGTCGATATTGAACACAGTATTCAGCTGAGCGCCGGAATACCGCATGGAATATATAAGATCTCAGAAGGCGGCATCAAGACGCAGGAGCAGGTGCAGAGGCTTCAGGAGGCCGGGATGGACGGCTTGCTGCTGAGTGAGGTACTGATGCGCGGCCAGGACCGTAAAACGATAATCAGTTATCTGAAAGGAGAATTATGAGACAGATTGAAGCAATCGGTTTTGATCTGGATGGGACGCTGTGGAACTCCACAGCGCCGGTTCTGAGAGCATGGCAGAGAGTCTGCCGGAAGGATCCGAGAGTCAAAAAAATACCGCAGGAGTCGGATATCCGCGGTATTATGGGGCTTACATTGGAGGAGATCGCAAGGAGACTGTTCCCGGATCTTACACTGGAACAGGGAATGGAAATATTGGAAGAATGCTGCGAGGAGGAGAGGCAGGAGATCTGCCGGACCGGCGGACAGCTCTTTGAAGGCTTAGAGGATACGCTTCAGAAACTGTCCAAGGATTATCCGCTCTATATCGTGAGCAACTGTCATTCCGGTTATATCGAAGCCTTTCTGGAATACCACCGGCTGGGGAAATATTTCTGTGACCATGAGGATTACGGGACGACATATTTGCCCAAGGGAGAGAATATCCGGCTGGTGATGGAGAGGAATCATTGGAAGAGCAGCATCTACATAGGCGATACAGAAGGGGATCGTCAGGCGGCGTTGACAGCGGGGATTCCATTTATTCACGCGGCATATGGCTTTGGGCAGGCAGCGGAAGCGTCCCCGTGCCTACAGGATATCCGCGAGCTTCCTGACCTTTTGCATTCAGCGGATTTTCTGACGCAGAGTAAGTAAAATTCTTTTTTCCATACGGCAGACTTGTACCTGGCTTAGACCCAGCTGCCTGGCGGTTTCGGTCTGGGTCAGGTTTTTATAATAGCGCAGTTCAATCAGACGGCGTTCCGATTCGGGCAGGGACTGGATGCTGTCCGACAGATCCAGACGATCTTCCAGAGGCGTGGAAGGCGGAGAGGCCGCAAGCGTATCGGCCAGACAGAATCCTTCTTCTTCGCCGGTGAGAGGCATCTCCAGAGAAGAGACAGGGGCGGAAGTATTCAGAGCCAGCAGCAATGTTTCACGGTCAAGTGACAACGCACGGCAGAGTTCCTCAATGGTAGGGGCTCTGCCGTTTTTATTTTCTGATTCCTGCTGGTATCGGCGTACGATACCGCAGAGGCGGCCGAATTCCCGACTGCATTTTACAGGACGGTTTTCTCGGAGATAACGACGGATTTCACCGGTAATATACGGTACGGCATAAGAGGAAAAAGAAGCGCCGTAGGAAAAGTCATAGCGGTCCGCGGCCTGAATCAGGCCAATCTGACCGTATTGGATGAGGTCCTCCGGGTCGTTCCGGCCATCGGACAGGCGGGCCGCTACCATGCGGACCAGGCCGAGATTGTCCAGAATCAGCCGTTCTCTGAGATCACCGCGTTCCATCGCCCAGCTTTTTGGTCATGGTGACGGTGGTGCCGGAGCCGGGAGAGGAGACGACATCCACAGAATCCATGAAACTTTCCATCAGGGTAAACCCTAATCCGGAGCGTTCCAGATCCGGCCGGGAGGTGTAGAGGGGCATCATGGCCTGGCGGATATCCGCCATACCGACACCGTGATCTTCAACAGAAACGGTCAGAAGGTTGCCGGACAGGCGGGCGTTGAGGCAGACGGCGCCTTCCTCCTGGGCATAGCCGTGGATAATGGCGTTGGTGACTGCTTCGGAGACGGCCGTGCGGATGTCATCCAGTTCCTCCAGCGTCGGATCCAGACGCGCGGCAAAGGCACAGACCGCGGCACGCGCAAAAGCTTCATTGGGAGAGGAGCTGTCAAATTCGAGATGAAAATAGGGTTCCATAATCATACTCCTTTCGTAAGGCGTAAGGCTGCCGGATAATCCGGCGCTTCCTGTACGATCCTGTAGAGTCCGGACATGGTGAAGATCTTATGCAGACGCGGAGAGACATGAATCAGTACAACCTGGCCGCCCAGAAGCGCGGCTTTTTTGCTGCGTCCCAGAATCAGGCCGATGGCAGAGCTGTCCATAAAATCCAAACCGGAAAAATCAAAAATCATATGCAGAGCGCGGCAGTCGTCATAAGAATCGTCAATGCGGCCGCGTGCGGATTCGCAATAGTGGTGGTCCAATTCTCCCAGCACATGGATGATAAGACAGTTGTCACGAAATTCCATACGCAGCGAGGGATCGTTTGGATGAGACATGATGACACCTCCATGGAAAAAATTGTAATTGTATATGATACAGTGTAAAGGGTAGAATAGGAAAAAGCAAGCAAAATCGTTCGACAAATTTTACCGTGTATAATTCGCCGC
>CAVGBV010000058.1:0-3827 GCA_963627615.1 Alloprevotella sp. | reverse complement strand
TGGAGATACTGTATTTTAAGGCGCCCAGGACGGTCAATATCGTCAGCAAGCGTGCGATTACCGTAAGCGATCTGGGAGAGCTTACAGGAAAACCGGAGATCGTTCATCAGGCCAAAAAACTGGAAGTCACGCACTTAAGCGGCGGGGAGAAGGAACGGCGTCTGATCAGTATCATGGATGTGATCGAGACGGTCCAGAGAAACCTTAAGGATACCTGTGTGATCAATACGGGAGCGCAGGATATCATCTTATCCTATAAACCTATGGAAGAAGTCAGGAAGAGCCAGACACTGGATAGAATCAAAACGGCCCTGATCTGCGCGGTCCTGTTCTTTGGAGGAATGTTCGCGATCATGACTTTTCACACGGATGCCGGTGTACCAGATGTTTTTGTCGAGGTCAACCGTATTTTTACAGGCCAGGAAGATCCAAGGCCCTTTTGGCTGATTGGAGCGTACGCGGTTGGAATCACAATCGGCATCACGCTCTTTTTCAATCATTTTTCCAAGAAGAGGCTGTCAGAGGATCCGACACCGGTGGAAGTGGAATTTGCTGATTACGAGAAAAAGGTGGAGGATTGTCTGCAGGAGATTCTGTCTGATGATATCGATTATGGCCAGGGAAGACTTTCAGGCAGTACCGAGGAGGCAGGGCGATGAGGATTGCGGCGGAGATCTTCATAGGTTTGGCTTGCGGTTTGACGGTGGCAGGCGGTGTATTCGCTGTGATTGTGATTATCGGTATTGTACCGCGTATGGCGCAGTTGAGCGGCGGGCGCAGGCACATTCTGCAATATGAAAACTGTATCGCCGGGGGGATCACAACCGGAGCGTGGAGCCTCCTGTTTCCGATGAATCTGCAATGGATCGGACAGGCAGGCAATGTCGTCAGCGGATTGTTTTTCGGTGTGTTCGTCGGGTGCCTGGCGGTTGCGATTGCCGAGGTGCTGGATGTAATTCCTATATTGTGCCGCAGAAGCAAGATGACGCAGAAGCTTCCATGGATGCTGCTGGCACTCAGCCTGGGAAAAACCGTAGGTGTATTTTTGTATTTTGGTGTGCCGGGATTTACACAATATCAGTAAAAGGAGAATCGCGTATGAATATGACAGAGCAGGGCAAGCGGGCATATCGTCTGCGGGTGAGCCATGTGTGTCCGCAGACAAATCTCCTGAGCGGATGCGCGAAAGCGTTTTTGGTAGGGGGAACGATCTGTATGCTGGGACAACTCCTGCTGGAGGCCTATATGGGAATGGGATTGGCCAGGCAGGACGCGCAGACTTGGGTGAGTGTGACGTTGATATTTCTCAGTGCGATGGCAACGGGACTGGGTTGGTATGACAATCTGGGGAAATTCGCGGGAGCAGGCTCGATTATTCCGATTACGGGCTTTGCCAACGGAGTTGTGGCGTCTGCTATTGAATTTAAAAAAGAAGGATTTATTCTGGGACTCGGAGCCAAGCTCTTCACAATCGCCGGTCCGGTGATCCTGTACGGATTGCTGGCGTCTTCCGGAGTAGGGCTGATCTATTCTCTGATAGTAGCATTGGGAGGCTGACCTATGAAGTGTCATCATATCGGTTTACAGAGTATCGCGTTTGAGAATCCGCCCTATATCCTGCAGACGGCTTCTGCCGGAGGAATTCTGGAGCAGCAGGGGCCCCTCGGAAAGAACCTGGACATTGCGCTGGCGGATGAGATGAATCATGAGAATTCTTGGGAAAAGGCGGAGAGTCAGATGGTACTGAGTACGATCCGGCGTGTGATCCAAAAGTCAGGATTGGACCGTTCGCAGATTCAATATATTTTCGCGGGAGATCTGATGAATCAGGTAACAGCTTCCGGATTTGCCATGCGCGAGCTGTCGATTCCTTTTTTTGGTTTGTATGGGGCCTGTTCGACAATGGGAGAATCCATCCAGCTGGCGGCGATGACCGTGGCAGGCGGCTTCGCAAGATATGCGGCGGCCGAGGCATCGAGTCATTTCTGCGCGGCGGAAAAGCAGTTTCGGCAGCCTCTGGCCTATGGCGGACAGCGTCCTCTGTATGCCACCAGGACGGTTACCGGAAGCGGAGCAGTGATTGTGGGATATGAGGGCAGGCCCATGGCTCGGATTACCCGGCTGACGACGGGGCGGGTAGTAGATTTCGGAATTAAGGACGCCAATAACATGGGAGCCAGCATGGCTCCGGCAGCGGCACATACGATCAGTCAGCATTTGAAGGATTTTGATGAGGAGCCGGAGGCTTATGACCGGATCTTTACCGGAGACCTGGGACAATATGGGTTACAGCTGGCCGGCGAGTTGGTGGAGAGGGACGGATATGATATCAAGGATCGTTTGAGTGACTGCGGGCTGATTGTATATGACAGGGAAAGTCAGGATGTTCATGCGGGTGGCAGCGGATGTGGCAGCAGCGCTTTGACGCTGGTCAATTATATTCTGCCCGCGATGATGGAAGGTCGGTACAGAAAGGTTCTATTTGTACCGACCGGGGCGCTTCTGTCGCCATTATCTACACAGCAGGGGGAATCGATCCCTGGAATCGCGCAGGCAGTTGTATTGGAAGCGGTATAAGGAGGAGAAACGATGGAATGGTTCAATGCGTTTTGGGTGGGTGGTCTGATCTGTGTCGTGGGACAGATTTTGTTGCAGCGGACCCAGCTGACTCCGGCTAGAATCGTTGTGATATTTGTGGTGGCAGGGGCAATCCTGGGTGGATTGGGATGGTATGAGCCGCTGGTGGAGTTTGCCGGAGCCGGCGCGACGGTTCCGTTGACAGGATTCGGATACAGTCTGAGCAAAGGTGTTATGGAAGAAGTACAGAGTGACGGTTGGATCGGAGTCTTAAGCGGCGGGCTGAAAGCGACAGCCGCCGGGATTTCGGCGGCTGTGATCTTTGGCTTTGTGGGGGCTGTATTGTTCCAGCCGAAGCTAAAATAAAAAGGGGCTGTCGCATTATACCATAAATGCCGAGTTTCAATGATTGCAAAATATTCAGAAAAGTGATACAATGTCCCCATAAGGAGGGATATTGTTGTTTCCTGTGATCTATTTTCTATTCGTTACCGCCAAATGCCTCTCGTATGGTACCTGGAGCTTGTCACGCAAGCGCCATTCTAACGGGCACATGTATTATTACAAACAGACTGCCGATAAGACCTATTATGTGCGGCGCAGGGACGAATCTCAGGTCCTAGCTGAATATGATGAGCGGCAGAAATGGCGCCAGGAGCGCAAGGAGCTCAACCAGCAGCTGATGAGCTTGTCCCCTGCTGAGCGCCGCGAAGTCCGTCAGCAGATGAAATTATATCAAGAGCTTGGGCTCGAGAAATTACCCCTGGACAAGGATGTATCCTTTGACGGGACGGTTCTTGATTCCAGAGCCGAGATCATCCTCTATGAGTTCTTGAAAAATCTGGGTATTATGAGCGAACACAATCGCCCAATTGATCCCGGCTCATACAGCTACTGGCCTGATTTCACGTTCACCATCAATGGCAAAAGGATGTATCTGGAGCATATGGGCAAACTAGATGACCCGCAATATCGTCGCAAACAGATCGAAAAGATCAGAAATTACAAAACTCATGACATTCGGCTCGGCGAGAATCTGGTCATCACAAGCTCCCATAGACACTTCCAGGCACCCAGAATCCTTTGGCAATTAGTAATCCGCGGAGTTTTGTCAGCTTCTAGAGCGAGAAAGTTGATCAAAAAGAACAAAAAATGACATTTCTTATTATTGGCCCCACCGCCCCTAGAAGTCCGTCCCTCCACGAAAAATCCACCAGATTTTCTTGAAAATCCGGAGAATTCTGGTACAC
>CAVGBV010000057.1:16759-17318 GCA_963627615.1 Alloprevotella sp. | reverse complement strand
CCCTAGAAGTCCGTCCCTCCACGAAAAATCTACCAGATTTTCTTAAAAATCCGGGGAAATCTGGTACACCCAAAGAATCTCATTCTCAAAAGTGTACCAGATATTTTCTAAAATCCAGAGGAAACCATAAAAATCTGGTACACCCAAGAGTCTCAACTCCCAAAGTGTACCAGGTATTTTTGAAAATCCAGAGGAAGCCTATAAAACTCTGGTACACCCAGGAGCCTCAACTCCCAAAGTGTACCAGATATTTTTGAAAATCCAAGGAAACCTATAAAAATCTGGTACACCTAAGAGTCTCAGCTCCAAAGTGTACCAGATTTTTTCAAAATTCATAGGAGACCTATAAAACTCTGGTACACCCAGGAGTCTCACTCCCCAAAGTATACCAGAGTTTTTGGTATATGAAAGGCCCCCTCTCTTTGAACTCTATCTCCTGAGAATCCAAGATGTGTGAGATAAATTACATTCCCCGGAAGCCTTTGCCTATGATATCGCTGATATTACTGATAAACATAAATCCGTGCGGATCCGTCTCTCTGACGTAGTGGCGCAGTGC
>CAVGBV010000057.1:15861-16749 GCA_963627615.1 Alloprevotella sp. | reverse complement strand
GTGCATTGGCCTGATACCGATGCAGCGCCGTCATAATCACCCAGCGCTCCTCTCCGGTGTAAGCCCCGCTTGCTTTCCACAGAGTCGCTCCGCCGTTCAACGTATGCGTAATAAAGTTGCAGATCTCTTCCGGATGCGTCGTGATGACAGTAAAGCTCTTCTGCATATTGATGCTCTCAATCACATAGTCCACAACCACTGCCTTCAGCGTCAATCCCAACACGGAGTACAATCCGGTTTCTATCCCAAAGAATAATGCTGAGGACGCCGCGATAATCGCATCCGTATACAAAAGCGCGTGTCCGATGTTCAGTGAAGTATATTTCTTCAGAATCATGGCGATGATGTCCGTCCCGCCCGTACTGGCATCGATATTGAACAGTATTGCGGATCCAATAGCAGGCAGCAGTACTGAAAACGTCAGTTCCAGAAACTTTTGATCGGTCAAGGGCGCCGACATGGGGACCAGCCGCTCCAAAAGCCAGACAGACCCGGACAGAAGCAGACTGCAATAGATCGTTTTGAATCCAAATCCCCGGTTCAGCACCAGGAACCCAAGAATCAAAAACACAATATTGATGATCGCCATAATCGTACCCGACGTCACCTTGGGAGATATACTTCCCAATAATACAGACAAGCCGCTGACGCCGCCCGTCGTAAAATTATTGGGGTATTTGAAAAAATAGATTCCCACGCCCACCAGCAGCGTACCGATGGTCATCATCCCGAATTCTTTCCAGCTCTGTATCCCTAAAAAACCTCTCTTTTGCCCTTCCATGCCAACTCTCCTCTGTCTCTTCCTAATACCCGTTCAAGAGCATTGTACCTATAGTACACCCGAACATCGGGGCTCGTCAAGAGGGAAATTTATCAACCTGCACAGAG
>CAVGBV010000057.1:14408-15769 GCA_963627615.1 Alloprevotella sp. | reverse complement strand
CCACAGATTCCGTCCGCTTCCAACCCCTTTTCCGTCTGGAAACGCACCAGTGCATCCCTGGTTGCCTGACCGAACTGACCATCCATACCATAGACACCGACATCATAGCTATGCAGCAGCAGTGCCATTTGCAGCAGCTGCACTCCCTGTCCCGCATCACCCTGGGAGAGCAGGAAGGGTGCCTGCACTTTCTCTTCTGTCTCAAGGTCCGCATACTTTGGACGGCAGATCGCTTTTAATCCTGCGTCCCGATACCGCACCACTCTACGCTGGACATTGTCGTTATAGTTTCCCTCAATCGTAGTCAGTATCTGTTCTCCCGGCGCATTTCCTTCGACCTTTTCCACAATTCCTACATGATCTGCCGCTCTTGCCGTCGTTTCACCGGACCATTCGTAAAATACAAGGTCTCCCGGCTGAGCCGGAATATCCCCGATCCTTCCGTCCCTCTTCATAAACCATTCCAACGCTGTCGGGCAGCTGGCGGCCCTGGGGATGATGTCGGTTCCGATACCCGCCTGCTCCGCGCACCAGCTGATGAACATCTGACACCATGGGTTATTCGGCAATCCATACCAATCCCCATATTTGGTGTCATTATTTGGCCCTTCCTTATACCCCAGCTGTGTCCTCGCAATCTCAAGAATCCTGTCCCTCTGTCTCATGATTTGCCTCCTTCTTTTCAATGAAAATTTCAAAGATCTGCCGCATTCCTGTACTGGCAAGCCCTGTAACCGCGCCTCCCACAAGGCTTTGCACCGTAACGACCCCTCCGGAACCGAGCGTTACCGGAATGCTCAACAAGAGCCCCAGAACCGCCATCAGCGCCGGAATATACTGGTCGCTGAGTCTGGACAGCCGCCGGATGTGCCGGATGCAATAACTCACTACCAGGCAGGCCGCCAGAATGACCGGTACACAATATTCTGTCAAAAATCCCATGTCCATCTGTTTTCCTCCCTCCTTGGCCTTCTGATATACTATATGCTTCCCAATCGACGGCGGTGCGGACAAGGCCCCGATATCCAAGAAACCTCAGAAATTTTCAATTGTAGTATTGACACGCCCTATAATAAATGATATAATTATTTTTGCTTGTGAATAAGCATCTGGGTATAGCTCAGTTTGGTAGAGCGCTTGAATGGGGTTCAAGAGGCCGCAGGTTCAACTCCTGTTACCCAGACTCGTAGGCAGACCGTCTGTAGAGGCGGTCTTTTATAATGCAAAAACAGCCGTGCTTCCATCCTGTAAAAGGATCGGAGGCACGGCTGTTTTGAAGAAGGGCTGTCAGAGCCAGACGCTCAGCATCCCATCAAAGATCCAGTTCCGTACAATGCCCAGCGGTTCACTGAGGATTCCCG
>CAVGBV010000057.1:0-14398 GCA_963627615.1 Alloprevotella sp. | reverse complement strand
TCCCGTGTACAGTAGAATCACCATCAGTATACCGCCGTAGCGTTCATACTTCATAAGCTTAAAATAGATGCGTTCCGGCAGCAATACCGCCAGAACCTTGGAGCCGTCCAGGGGCGGCAGGGGAATCAGATTGAAGGTTCCCAGTCCGATGTTCAGCACCGCGAAATAATCCATAAAACGAATGCAGTACCCCAGGATCCCCGTTACATTACCGTTTCCTAATTTGTACAGTCCCGCAAAGGCTCCCGTTGCGAAGAACGCCAGCAGAAAATTCATTGCCGGTCCCGCAAGCGCCGTCAAGGCCATCCCCAGCTTGGGATTCTTATAATACTTTGGATTGACGGACACCGGCTTTGCCCAGCCAAAATGAAAGAGCAGCATGCAGATCGTACCGACCAGGTCGAGGTGGCGCAGAGGATTCAGCGACAGTCGTCCATCCTCCTTTGGGGTTGGATCCCCCAGCCACCATGATACCAGTCCGTGCGACGCCTCATGCGCTGCAATCGCCAACAGCGTCGCCGGTGCCGTATAGATCAGAAGCTTGAACTGCTCCACAAGCAGCGGCCATTGATTCATCTTACTCTACCTCTCCCAGATATTCCTCCAGTGTGATTCCCTGCTGCATGATCTCGGTCGCAGCCTCCACACCCACATAACGGAAATGCCATGGCTCATAGATAATCCCTGTCACGTCCTCTTTCCCCTTAGGGTAACGCAGGATAAAGCCGTACCGGTAACAGTTCTCTCTGAGCCACTGCGCCTCATCTGTCTCTTCGTATTCCTCGATCAACATCTGAAAATCGACCGCGCAGATATCCACCGTAAGTCCTGTGTTATGTTCACTGGCTCCCGGAATCGCGACCACTGTCGCCGCGATCTCATACGCCTCGTCATAGCTCAGCGACGAATCGGCTGCCATAACACGCTGAATCTTATTCTCAAAAAGCTCTTCTTGCAGATCCACACTTCGGTAACCGGAGCATACCAAAAACTCTCGGTCAGAGTCCTTCTCTCCGTCCTCCAGCATCTGTACCAGACTGTCATAGACCCGGGCGTCGACTTCCTCTCCCTGAATCTGACGTGTCTCGATCTCCATATTGGAAGCCAATCGATGCGTCTTATTGACAAGCACCAACCGCCAATCTCCCTCATTGGGATCAACAACCACATAATCAGCCCCAGAAGGCTCCCCAGAAGTACTCACTTCCGGCTCCGGTTCCGAGGATTCTTCTTCCTGCACGGCGGAGGATTCTTCTGCCGATGTCTCTTCCGGCAGAGATTCTTCTGCCGACGATTCTTCCTCCTCTGCAGAAGAATCCGCGGACACGGAAGACTCTTCTGACTTCGAGGGCTCCTGCGGCAGACTGCTTTCCTGCGGAAGTATCGGCACCCCGCCGCCATATTCCGACAGATACCATCCCAAAAATCCCAGTAGCGCCAGAACTACGATCAAAAACAAAATTGCCCGGAGGCGCGTCTGTTTCTTTCTCCTTTTACGAGAAGACGACGCTCTGCGCTTTGACGCTGCCATATGCTATCCCCTTTCCGAATTCCTCTCCGTTACTCCTCTTTCGCAGGACGATTGACTGCCGCCGCTGCCTTTAGCTTCTCATAATCTCCCCGTACCACATGGTACAGTTCTCCACCGGTCTGAACACCCAGCGCACGGCGGAAAAACTGATAAAATTCATTTTTCGCCTGCGTGGACAGGAGTGCCTGACCGATCACCTTGGTCTGATCCGGCGTCACTTCTACATGTCCCGCAAGCACTTTGGAAATCCGCTCCAAAAGCTCTGCGGATACCTCGATCTGCTTATTTTCCCTGGGAGCCTTGGCACGCCGTCTGTTATTTCTGCCGCTCTCCGGCTTTTCTTCTTTTTTGGTTTCTACCGCAGGTGTTTCTTCTGCCTGAGTCTGTGGGGCATTCTCCTTTTTCGGACGTCCGCGGCGATTGGATGCCTTTCTGGAGCCTTCCGGTTTCTTGGGCTCTGTCTTAGGTTCGGGCTTTCTCTCTTCTTTCTCCTCCGGCTCGGTCTGCACCGGTACCTCTGGCTCTTCCTGTACCGGCTCCGCCTCCTCTGCCGCCGCTTCCGTTATCTCTTCCGTCTCCGGGAGCTCCTCCACTACATGCTCTGCCTCTTCTTCCTGCTCCGTCACTTCCATCACTACAGGCTCTACTTCCATCACCCGCGGCTGAGGCGCCGGATTGGATGCCAGAGAATTCCACTTGCGTACCGCCTTCTGAATCGATGCTGACAGCAGCACATGTACATCCAGCTGATCCGCGGCATGGTCCATAAAGAATTCTACCGGCGCCAGATATCCGTTATCCTGACTTACGATACAGAACTGTCCTGCTCTCTCGCTTCCGATCAGAAATCCCAACAGCGCTACAATCTGAAAATCCATCGCGTTCCGTCCGCTGCGCTGCAGATGTACATAATCAATCGTCGCTTTACTGTTATTCATAGCCTGGATCGTAGGAATGCTCAGTGAATTGGCATTCTCGCTGTAGAAGATAAATACACGATCCTCTGCCGCAAGGGCCTCGATTCCTATCATTCCCTGATTCTTCACATTTTCCAGGTCAATCAAAAAAGTCCTCATTCTTTTCCTCCGTTGCTTTATTTTATGCCATTCTTTTTCTCGCTGCCGCTCTGTCTATTGTATGCGGAGCCGTGTAATGTCATGTTTCGTTGACGAACTTTTCCAGCTCTACTGTCTCGCCGTGACGCAGACGGGAATACTCCGCCGCCATCGCCATATAATGGCTCTCCATGGATTTTTCAATGGATGTCAGCGCCTGCCCGGCACGCCCTTCCTCCAGATCCAGAAGATCTTCCACGAGCCTCCGGTCTCCGCCGCCATGTCCGCTAAAGTCGTCTGCCAAGGTCCGGACGTCCACTGTCTCCGGCTTCCGTCCGAAAACCGTAACTGTAATCGTATTCGCGTTCATATCGCCCACGATCTCTCCCATGGTTCCCATCACATGAATCTCGCGGCCGCCCTGATTAAAGGCGCACATGGTAAAGCTGACTGTAACGCCGTCCTCCATCTCCAGATTGACGATCTGATGATCCACCACATCGTTGTCACAATGATAGACACAGCGTCCATAGGGGCCCTCCGCCAACGCCGCACGAATCCTCTCCTCATTAGGATGGGAGACCAGCACATTGGCCGGCCAACCGGTATGTCCATGCAGAACTCCCGTCCTTTCATCCGTAAGGTAGATCTTCTCCGCGTCATACGGACATTTTTCCTTGGCCTTACAGTCCAGGCACCGTATAGCCGCACCCTCCGGCGCGTTTTCCGTCCGGAAGTGCATCAGGCTCCCAAAGGAGCTGACCCGACGGCAGCTTTTACCGGACAGCCATACAAGGATATCCATATCATGACAGCTTTTCTGCAGTATCATAGGGCTGCTGAGCTCTGTATTCCGCCAGTTGCCGCGTACAAAGCTATGTGCCTGATGCCAGTAGCCGACATTCTCCACCGCCTGGATCGCAGCGACCTGCCCGATTCTGCCGGAGCGGATCGTTCGGTACAGATATTGATAAAACGGCGTGTAACGAAGCACATGGCAGACCACGGCTCTTCGGCCGAGCCTGCTGGCCGTCTGCGCCAGTTCCCGGCATTCGGACAGAACCGGAGAGATCGGCTTTTCCAGCAGCAAATCATATCCGCGCTCCAATGCTTTCAGCGCGTGCCCATAATGCTGCCGGTCCTGCGTACAGATGAACATCACATCCGCCAGCTTCTCTTTTTCCAGCATCTCTTCACCAGAAGAAAAACGCATTGATATCGGCACATCATACTCTTGTCCGGCTTCCTCTACCCGTTCCGGTATGATATCCGCTATGGCGACGATCTTCATCCGCTCCGGAAAAATATGCTGGCACTTGGCATAGGTGTCCTTGCCCCGGCTTCCCAGGCCGCAGATCGCTACCGTGACCATTACGCGATAACTCCCTTTTGCAGCATGATATTGGCATACAACGCCTGCTCGCCCGTCGCCACGATCGCATAGGCTGTCTTTGCTTTATCATAAAAAGCAAAACGCTCGATTGTTCCGATCGCTTTCCGTCCGCGCGCATCCGCCTTCTCAACCTCCGCCGCGTATTCCTCCCAGATCGGTGTCTCTACCGGGTCTCCCGGCATAACCTCCATCAGCTCTACCGGATGCTCCACATAGGTATCCAGCGGAAACAGCTGCAAGATCGCCTGCAGAAGCTCGGTTGTTCCATGTCCGTCGCAGCGGATAACCTTCGCGTCCTTCCCGATACTCTCCGCCGGGAAATTGCCGTCGGCCAATACAATCCTGTCGCTGTGTCCCATTTCGCACAGCACCTTCAATAACTCCGGTGAAATAATCTTAGGAATTCCCTTAAGCATAACTTCTCCATTCTGTTCAAAGCCGCGGCTTTCTACGGCCGCGGCCCCAAACTGCTTTATTTTATTTGTACATCGGTCCATACGCGGCGCAGGCTCTGTAGTCCTGTCCCTCCGCGTCCATACCATACGCATTCCAGCAAGCCGGGCGGAAAATCTTCTCCTCCGGAACATTGTGCATGCATACCGGGATTCTCAGTATAGAACACAGTGTGATCAGATCCGCGCCGATATGTCCATAGGTAATCGCGCCATGATTGGCTCCCCAATGGTTCATCACTTCATATGCGGAACTGAAAGCTCCCTTACCGGTAAGCCGCGGCGCAAACCATGTGCAGGGCCAGGTATAGTCCGTACGCTTCCACAGCGCATCCGATACCTCTTCCGGAAGCGCTACGGTATAGCCTTCCGCGATCTGCATCACAGGCCCCAGGCCCTTGACGATATTCAGGCGCATCATCGTAACCGGCATCTCACTGCGGGTCTCGAAACGTGAAGAATAGCCGCCGCCGCGGAAATACCCCTGATCGGCCGCATTCCATGTGGTCGCGTCCAGGCAGGCCTTCTGATCGGCTTCGGTCATCTCCCAGAAATGCTTCATTACAGCGTTGCCGTTCTCATCCTTGACCTCTCCGCAGGCATCCAGGCAGGCTGCTCCGGAATTGATCAGATGGATAAAGCCCTTGGACTCCTTGGCTCTGCCCTCCAGCTCATATCCTGTAGCTTCCTTTACCGCCTCCGGGCTCCAATAGGTACGCACATCCGCGAAGATCTGCGCCCGGTTGTTCAGAAGCTTACCAAACAGCATGCTGACCGCATTGAGCGTATCGTTCTCTGTTGCCAGTACATAGGTCTCTCTGGCGCCTTCCCAGTCAAAGGTCGTATTGAGCAGTGACTCCGCAAAGTCACAGTTCGGATAATAATCCGTCCACTGCCGCTGTCCCTGGAAGCCTCCGGCGATCGCGTTATGGCCGACCATTTCCTCTTCGCGGCCTTCCGGCAGATCCTTCTGACCATTGTACAGATCCTTGATGATGCACATCATCTTGACGACAAATTCCCAATCCGCGTCCTTTTCCTCGCGGGACTTCTGTGCTTCTGCCGGATTCTTGTCAAAGCCTTCTTTGCAATACTGACGCGTCCAGGCCAGAGCCTTATCATACTCTTTCTGGCTGTAGATACCCTGCTCCATCCGGCGGATGATCTCAACCTCATCCACAGATTCTACTCTCATACCCAGATACTCTTCAAAGAATTCCGGATTGATGATAGAACCGGCGATACCCATACAGATCGAACCGATCTGCAGATAGGATTTACCGCGCATCGTCGCGGCCGCCACCGCTGCCCGTCCAAAACGCAGCAGCTTCTCCTTGACATCTTCCGGAATCTCGGAAGCGTCAGCGGGCTGTACGTCGCGGCCATAGATACCGAACGCAGGCAGGCCCTTCTGTGCGTGTCCGGCCAGAACCGCCGCCAGATATACGGCACCCGGACGTTCCGTTCCATTAAAGCCCCATACGCCCTTGATCGTCATGGGATCCATATCCATCGTCTCTGACCCATAGCACCAGCACGGTGTCACAGTCAGGGTGATATCTACGCCTTCTCTCTTGAACTGGTCTGCACAGCGCGCGGTCTCCGCTACACGACCGATGGTCGTATCAGAGATTACTACCTTAACCGGCTCGCCATTGGTATAACGCAGGTTCTCCCGGAACAGATCCGCCGCTGCTCTTGCCATGTTCATGGTCTGCTCTTCCAGAGACTCTCTTACCTTCAGCATACCACGTCTGGCATCGATTACCGGACGGATGCCGATTACCGGATACTGCCCAATCAATCTGCTTTCTGCCATCTTGCATACCCCCTATATAAAATATAAAATCTGCCCTTATTATAACGCAACCTTGCGTCAAACACAAGAAAAATAATCATGTTCCACATGAATAAAAAGAGCGTTCCAAAAGGAACGCCCCTGCGTTACGCTACTCTGCGGATCTGATCGGCTGTACGATTGATCGAATGTTGAATCGGCGACCAGCTCACCTTGGTGAACAGCGCCTGAATAGAAATCGGAATATATGTAAGCATAAAGAACGGGAAGGTAAAGAGCGACCAGATCTTACGGGCGGGTTTACAGTGAATATTCTTCCACTCTGTCGCCATCGTCATCGCCCCTACCAGGAAAGCGAACCCATACAGCTGCATTCCCAGCTGTGTTAAAAAGCTCAGCAGATACGCCATCGTGCCCACCATATTACCCTCAATCACGGCATCTGCCAGATGCGCCACACCGCAGCCCAGACCGATTAACATCAAGAGAACCGATGGGAATTGATTCATCAGCTGATCATAACAGGTAAAGCTGTGCTTGCGGAAAATACCTCCCGCCAATTTGTATCCATAATGTCCCAACACCTGATAGATTCCCTTGCTCCAGCGCAGCCTCTGTTTCCATGAGGCATTCAGTGTGACCGGCTGCTCATCATAGAATACCGCATCCTTACAGTACCCGATCTGTCCGCCTTGCAGCGCATAGTCTACGCTGAACTCGATATCCTCTGTCAGCAGATGGTACTTCCATCCTCCCATCTGGTCAATGATATCCCGATGCACCAGGAATCCGGTTCCCGATACGGCGCATCCCGTTCCCAGATTCATTCTGGCCTGATTCAGAAATTTTGCTTCCCGCAGGAACCATAACGAATATCCGGCACTGATCCAGTTGGAGTCATAATTCTTAGAATTCCGATAAGACGTAATTACGCGGTATCCTTCGTTAAAGGTATCATTCATCGCGCGGATATACCCCTTATCCACAATATTGTCCGCATCAAAGATCACAAAAGCATCATAGCGGTCAAATACTCCGTCTTCTTTCATTTTCTTAAACAGATAGTCCAGCGCGTAGCCCTTGCCTACCTGAACATGATTAAATCTCGCATATACATAAGCACCGTGTGCCTGGCATACCCCCGCTGTATGATCGGTACAATTATCGGCTACCACATATACGTCCATCAATTCTCTCGGGTAATCCTGCTGATACAGGCTATCGATCAGCGCCCCGATTACTCCCTCTTCATTTCTTGCGGACACGATAAACGCATACCTGTGCAGTACCTTACTGCGCGGCGACTGATGCGGCCTGGTCAGCAGAACATTGCCGACATAGAACATCTGATACGCATAACACAGTAATAAGATCAGTCCAATGCTGTTTTCGATCCAAACAATCCAGTTCATCTCTTTCTCCTTTCCCCCTGGCTGCTCCCTCTGTTCTCCCCGTAAGATATCCCTTACATAGGAGATCGGCGTCATTATAGCATTCTGTCCTCCGATATACAAGCAGCTTTTTTTCGAAGATTTCTTAAGATTTCTTTAAGTCAGGGCTTTTTCTGTTATCTTTTGCATATCCGTACTCTGTCATTTTATAGGAAAATTTTACGGATAAAAGGCCTTGACAGCTGGAAAAATGCTGGCTATAATAGAAGTATCTGTGGGTATTTCCCACCAAATTGGATGATGAAGGGGTGAAGAGATGGACGCTGGAAGTAGCAATGGCATAGGACCCGGTCGAGAACGGAAGAGGGCCAGACTGTATTCCGGTCCGTCCCTTTTTTAAAGCCCGTCTTATGCCTCACTGTTTACTACAATTTAAAATACAGTATAGGAGGCGATTCCAATGAGCACTGTACAGATTTCTCTGGATCAGATGATCCAGAGTCTGTTAGATTCCAAAAAATACACCACGCTCCGTGATATGCTGACTACCATGAACCCCGCTGATATTGCCGGGGTATTTCGTCTGCTGCCGGACAACTCCCTGCCGCTTCTGTTTCGTCTGCTGCCCAAAGAATTGGCAGCCGATACCTTTGTCGAAATGGACGAAGACTCTCAGGAGCTTTTGATTCAGGGATTCAGCGACCGCGAACTCAAGGAAGTCATCGATGAGCTGTACGTGGATGATGCCGTCGATCTGGTGGAGGAGATGCCCGCCACCGTTGTCAAGCGAATTCTCCGGCAGGCGGCGCCGGATATGCGCCAGATGATCAATGAGATTCTGAAGTATCCGGAAGATTCCGCGGGCAGCATCATGACCACCGAATATGTCAACCTGCGGCCTCAGATGACCGTATCAGAGGCCCTGGAGCGTATCCGCAAGACCGGTGTGGACAAGGAGACCATCTACACCTGTTACGTCACCGCTGATAACCGGACCCTTATCGGTATTGTTACCGCCCGGTCTCTGCTTCTCGCAGACGGTTCTTCCAAGATTCAGGACATCATGGAGTCCCACGTAATCAGCGTGCAAACGGTAACGGACCAGGAGCAGGTTGCTCTGATGTTCAACAAATACAACTTTCTGGCGTTGCCCGTTGTAGATCAGGAGAATCGTCTGGTCGGTATCGTCACAGTTGACGACGCTATCGATGTCCTGCAGGAGGAGACCACCGAGGATATTGAAAAGATGGCCGCTATCGTCCCTTCTGATAAGCCGTACCTGCGTACAGGCATCTGGACCACTTTTAAGCAGCGTATTCCATGGCTTCTGATCCTGATGATCTCCGCCACCTTCACCGGTATGATCATCTCTTCTTTTGAAGACGCATTGGCTGCCCAGGTGGTACTGACCGCTTTCATCCCCATGCTGATGGATACAGGCGGTAACTCCGGAAGCCAGGCTGCCGTTACGATTATCCGTGGACTCTCCCTGAACGAGATCCAATTCAAGGATCTGTTCCGTGTCATCTGGAAAGAATTCCGTGTAGGAATTCTCTGCGGCGCCGCGCTGGCCGCCGCCAACATGGTAAAGCTTCTGGTTCTGGATCGTGTTGGCCTGCTGGTTGCCTTCACCGTCTGCCTGACGCTGCTGGTTACCGTCGTTCTGGCCAAGCTTGTCGGATGCTCTCTTCCGATTCTCGCGAAGAAAATCGGTTTCGACCCGACTGTTATGGCAAGTCCTTTTATCACGACCATTGTCGACGCTTTTTCTCTGCTGATCTATTTTGAGATCGCAACCATGCTTTTGGGACTGTAACAAAAGGCTTCCCTGCCGGATCGTCCGGTCGGGAAGCCTTTTGTATTGCTCTGTAAATTTCACTCAATAAAATGCATGATAGATATTGCGAATCGTCTTCTCAAAGTCCTCTTCCTGAATACCCAGAATGATATTCAGCTCACTGGAGCCCTGATCAATCATACGGATATTGACATCCGCGTTGGCTGCCGCTTCAAAGACCTTGGAAGCGGTTCCCTTGGCGCTGCGCATACCGCGGCCAACAACCGCGATCAGTGCCAATCCGCGGTCCATACAGATATAATCCGGATGCGTTGCCTGCGTCATAGCGCTCAGCAGCAGGTTCTCACGTCCGCGCACCTCTTCCTCTTTGAGTACGACGCACATCGTATCGATTCCGGAAGGCAGATGCTCAAAGTTGATATTAAAGTCCTTCAGAACCTGCAGAACCTTAAGGGCAAATCCGACTTCCTGATTCATCATATCCTTCTCGATCCGGATGACGACAAATCCCTTATGTCCGGCAATACCCGTGATGACATCTCCGCCCGGCGCCACGCCCGCATGCGCTACGATCATCGTTCCTGCTTCCTCCGGATGATTGGTATTGCGGATATTGATAGGAATTCCCGCTTCCTTTACCGGAAAAATTGAATCAGCATGCAGTACGGTCGCTCCCATATAGGACAGCTCCCGAAGTTCTCTGTAGGTAATCGTCTGAATCGGGCGCGGATTCTCAACAATTCTGGGATCACACATCAAAAATCCCGATACATCCGTCCAGTTCTCATACAGATCCGCATTGACCGCCTGCGCCACAATTGCGCCGGTAACATCCGATCCGCCTCTTGAAAATGTCTTGATCCGTCCATCCGGCAGAGCTCCGTAAAATCCCGGAATGACCGCGCGATCACAGCCAGCCAGGATAACCCGCATGACCTTCATCGTCTTGGCCGCATCATACTTACCATCTTCATCAAAAAAGACCACTCTCGAGGCATCCACAAACTGATACCCCAAATACTCCGCCAGCAGAATGCCATTCAGATACTCTCCCCGGCTCGCCATATAATCCTGGCTGCATCCGGAACGAAGATTTTCCTCAATCTCTTCAAATTCATGCTTCAGCGTTGCCGAAAGTGCCAGCTCCTCACGAATGGAATCATAACGGGCACGGACTTTGTCCAGGATGGGTTCCCAATCCTCACCTGCTCTGGCTGCCGTATATGTCGCCAGCAACAGATCCGTTACCTTGTCATCGTCCTTAAAACGCTTGCCGGGAGCCGAAGGCACTACATAGCGGCGGCTCTCTTCGCCCAGAACAATGGCCGCGACCTTGCGGAACTGTCCCGCGTCAGCCAATGAACTGCCGCCAAACTTAACAACCTTCTTCATAATTCAAAACTCCAGTATCCTATGATGATGATTAACTTGTTGTTAATCGCGGCCCAATAGAGCCGCGGTGTTAGAATATCATATTTTCCGCATAAATGCAAGGATTTTTCTACAAAGATTTCCACGTTTCGGCTTTTATAGCGCCGCGGCCGCCTCCTGCATCTTCCGATCCTTTTCGCGAACGGCCTGTGCCATCTCTTCCTTGCTCTTATGAAGCTTCTGCGCCAACTCCGGATCGCCCAGCGCCAGAATCTGCACAGCCAGTGTGCCCGCGTTGGCCGCCGCATCGATTCCGACGGTCGCTACCGGTACACCCGGAGGCATCATTACCGTCGCGAGAAGTGCGTCCATTCCATCCAGTGCCGCAGACTTCATGGGGATTCCGATTACCGGCAGAATAGTATGCGCCGCCAGCACGCCGCCCAGATGAGCCGCCATACCTGCCGCCGCAATAATTACGCCAAAGCCCTGTGCCTCCGCGTTTTTGGCAAATGCGCAGGCTTCCTCCGGTGTTCTGTGCGCGCTCATCACATGCACCTCAGTCTCCACTCCAAAGGATTTTAATTTGCTTACCGCCTTCTGCACAATCGGCCAATCACTGTCGCTGCCCATAATTACAGCTGCTTTCTTTGCCATAATATTGCCTCCTTTTCCACTCTTTCTTCTGTAGTATAGCCTGAATCCGGCCAAAATGCAACACAGAATCTATTTTTTTGTAATTTTCCCCTTGTTATCGGGAATTCTTCATAGTATAATAAGATACAAATTCACTGAAAGGAGGATTCCGCATGGAATCTATTTTACTCCGTGACCTGTATAAGGATGGTCACGCCCTGGCCTCTTCTCTGAACGGTCAGGAAATCACAGTGAGCGGTTGGGTGCGCTCGATCCGTGATTCCAAATCTCTGGGATTTATTGTACTGCATGACGGCACTTGTTTTTCCACGCTTCAGATCGTCTATGAAGCAGACAAGGTGCATTCCTATAATGAAAAAAATAATACCTGCGAGGGAGCCGAGGCTTTCCGCGCCATCAGCCGTCTGACGGCCGGTTCTGCCATCATTGTACGAGGAACACTGGTTCTGACACCGGATGCCAAGCAGCCCTTTGAGCTGCATGCCTCCGACGTTACCCTGGAGGGCGCTTCCGCCGCCGATTATCCGCTGCAGAAAAAGCGGCATTCCATGGAATATCTGCGGACTATCGCGCATCTGCGTCCCCGCACCAACACATTCCAAGCGGTATTCCGCGTACGTTCCCTGGCCGCTTATGCCATTCACCGCTTTTTCCAGGAGCAGGGCTTCGTCTATGTTCACACGCCGATTCTGACGGGCAGTGATTGTGAGGGCGCCGGCGAGATGTTCCGCGTCACCACACAGCCCTTCGGCGAATATCCTACCGATGATAAAGGCAATCCGGATCCGTCCCAGGACTTTTTCGGCAAGGCGGCCAACCTGACGGTCAGCGGACAGCTCAACGGTGAGACTTATGCGGCTGCTTTCCGCAACATTTATACGTTTGGCCCTACTTTCCGCGCGGAGAATTCCAACACGCCGCGTCATGCCGCTGAATTCTGGATGATTGAGCCGGAGATCTCCTTTGCCGACCTGTCAGATGATATGGATCTGGCTGAGGCCATGATCAAATACATCGTCAACTACCTTCTGGAGAATGCGGCAGAAGAGCTTGCGTTCTTTAACAGCTTTGTAGATAAGACTCTGATGGATCGTCTGCGTGTCATCGTCGACAACGACTTTGCCCGCTGCTCTTACACCGAGGCAGTCAAGCTGCTGACGGAAAGCGGACATGAATTTGAATATACGCCCTATTGGGGCTGCGATCTGCAAACGGAGCATGAGCGTTATCTGACTGAGCAGATCTTCAAGAAGCCTGTATTCGTTACCGACTATCCCAAGGAGATCAAAGCTTTCTACATGAAGCTTAACCCCGACGGCAAAACCGTAGCTGCGGCGGATATGTTAGTCCCCGGTGTCGGCGAGCTGATCGGAGGTTCTCAGCGTGAAGATGACCTGGAGGTTCTGATGAACCGGATTCATGAACTGGGCCTCAAGGAGGAGGATTACTGGTGGTATCTGGACCTTCGCAAATACGGCAGCAACCGTCACGCCGGTTTTGGTCTGGGATTTGAGCGTCTGATCATGTATGTCACCGGAATGGGCAATATCCGCGACGTGCTGCCCTATCCTCGTACCGCCAAGAACCTGGAGTTCTGATTTTAAACAAACGGGTGATAGGATCACTCCTATCACCCCGCATTATACCTTATCTTAGAACCAAAGGACATCCGTACAATGAACGATCATCACCTATTCGACTTTCCCACTTCAGAGGACATTCCTGTCCTCTCTTTTATGTGGCAGACCTGCTTTGGAGAAACGCAGGAGGATGCCCTCTTTTTTCTAAAGAACCGATTCCGACCCGGTGAGACACTCATCCTGCGCAACGGCGCAGGGATGCCGGTCTCCATGATGACGCTGATCCCCGCCCGCCTCAATAATGTCGCGGGAGCCTATTTGTATGGTGTTGCCACGCATCCGGACTATCGAGGACAAGGGCTGATGCGTCTGCTGCATCGGGAAGCGATGCAGTATCTGGCATCGCAGGGGACCCACTTCACCTGCCTTGTTCCCGCTACGCATTCATTGTTTTCCCTATATGCGGAGCTTGGTTATGAGGTGCGTTTCTATCGGGCCCGCAGAGAATATTATAACCTGACGCCCTGTCCTTTTATCGACCTGCACATCCCTTCTATGGTAGATTTTACCGCGATGCGGTCTGAATATCTTCAGCGCCTTCCCTATCGGCTGCGCCTTCTGTGTCCGGATTATCTCTATCAGGAGCTCCGCCATTACGGCGGGGACGCGGTCAGCTTTGCCTGCCCCAACGATAAGACCGGCTACGCGGCCTACACCTTGAGCGGATCGACTCTGTATCTGCGGGAATGCAATGTAGACTTTACTCCGGAGCTGGGCGCTTCGCTGCTGGCTTATACCGGATGCCGCCAGATCACGGTTGAACTGCCGGAACCGGGATATCCGGTAGGCATGTACCGTCCTCTGGGCACAGATCCTTTTCCCGACGATTTTACAGCATATCTTTCCTTATGCCTGGATACCTAAAATAAGGATGTTCCTTTTCCTTATACCAAAAACTCTGGTACACTTGGGTGAATGGGGCTCCTGGGTATACCAGAGTTTTATAGGTTTCTCTGGTTTTTCAAAAATATCTGGTACACTTTGAAGAGTGAGCCTCTTGGGTGTACCAGATTTTTATAGTTTTCTCTGGATTTCCAAAAAAATCTGGTACACTTGGGTAAGTGAAGCTCTTATGTGTACCAGAATTTTATAGGTTCCTCTGGATTCTAAAAAAATTCTGGTACACTTTGAAGAGTGAGCCTCTTGGGTGTACCAGATTTTTATAGGATTCTCTGGATTCTTAAAATAGTCTGGTACACATTTGAGAGTGAGGCTCCTAGGTGTACCAGAATTCTATAGGATTCTCTGGATTCTTGAAATAATCTGGTACACTTTGGAGAACGAGACTCCTGAGTGTACCAGAGTTTTATAG
>CAVGBV010000056.1:16955-17364 GCA_963627615.1 Alloprevotella sp. | reverse complement strand
GGTGGACGCTTCTACCATTCCTCAGCTCCTTTCGGATGTAACAATCGGTGTAATTAATAACAACTATGCGTTTGATGCCAAACTCGATCCGACAACGGCTCTGTTTGCGGAATCTACGGAAATAGGAACTGAGAATCCGTACATAAATGTAATCGCGGCAAGAACAAACGATAAGGATAATGAGATTTATAAAAAGATCGTAGATGCATATCATTCGGATGAAGTGGCATCCAAGCTGATTGATGTTTACGGTGGGGTGTATATTCCGGTTTGGGATTATACCTATGTTAAAAGTGATAACTGAAAAGGAGGAAAAACATGAAGGTTCTTAATATAACAATCAATCAAAAGACTTTCCATGCAGATGTTTTTGAAGATAAAGCACCTAAAATTGTATCGGCTATTGAAA
>CAVGBV010000056.1:8022-16945 GCA_963627615.1 Alloprevotella sp. | reverse complement strand
CATGAAGAAATCTATTATTTTACAGATGCATTTCTTGATGAATTTGAAAATCCGGTCTACGATCAGGAGCCGGGGAATATTGGATTCTTTCCGAAACGCCAATGCATTTGCATATTTTACGGAGAGCTTGACGCTGTCGGATACTGCAATGTCTTTGCAAAAATCCGTGCGGAAGAGCTTGCCGAATTCTATAAAGAAGCAAAAAAAGTGTGGCATGGTCAGGGCGGAATCGTTACAACGGAATTAACGGAAGGAGAGTAACTGTTGATGAGTACATTTACATCAGAAATAAATGATTATATTCATAAATACTGGCTTGTCGAGCCTGATGACATAAGCGAATTAAAAAAGAAAAACAACAAGATAGCTAAGGAATTTCCGATGTACCTATATTGCAGCGGACATATAGAAAACATTGCGACTCTCATATATGATTTCTATTTGCGTGCGAAGGCGGAAAACGGTGATCTTGAAACGATAAAAAGCATTGCGGCTGAAGAAGCCAATCGCTTTTCCGAAATATTTGAAGTGTATTATTCAATGCATGATCTGAGCAGCTTTTTGAAGCGTAGTGCGGAAGCCTATACGGCGACTGTGGACTTTAAGGAAATAGCCGAGTTATCACGCATACTGCAACACTATCTTGTGCTGATGTCGTTCTGGGTCGATACCGCGATTCCTTGGGATAAGGTTAACGATGCTTTTCATCAAATAGTATATTCGTAAATATCTCTTGTTTTTGCTTTTGCTTTAGCATTTTCGTAGCGATTGAGTTCCCTCTGTTAGACTTTGGTTATAGTGATCGGATTCTAACAAACTCGATCGCTTTTTATATATTTGGCTAAAATGATGTATCTGAGCCGCCAGCAAAGCGGCGAAGAAACATTCCGGCAACTTGACATCTGTGATGTAAATAGATGTGACCCAATTAAAAAGAGAAAGTTTCAATGTGATAATCCATCGGTTCAGTCAGTTTCTCTTGCAGGAGTTCCACTGGGCTTTTGCCGCCCAGTGTTCGCGTCGGCTTTCGGTTGCTCAATCCAAGATAAACTCTCAGTTTTTCGTTCAGTTCTTTCACGTCAGCGAACTTCTCCCAGTCGTAAAAATAGCGTTGGTCGTTTCGATAGTTGCGTTCCACCTTTCCATTGTGCCATGGCGTCCGCGGCGGAATCAGTTTATGAGAAATACCTGCTTTTTCTAATGCGATATCAAACGGACATTTTTCTGTTTCACTGATATATTTGTAGGTGAATTCGGTGTCATTATCTGTTTGGATCGTCTGAATCTGAAAAGAAAACGCCTCTTGAAGCATCCTAAAAAACTTGACTGAGTTTTCCGGCGTGTGTTCTTCAAAGCCGTAAATAAATCTCACTCTGGTACATTCATCGATCGCTGTCCATTGGTAAAGACGCTTTCCATCTCTTTTGGCGGCCCCTTTTAAGCAGCAATACGGCACTTCCTTCACATCTATCTGGACTTTTTCGCCTGGAATCCCCATCTCCGGATAACGCCTGTCATGCTTTCTGGGAGGCTCCTGATCCGCTTTTCCGCCACACAGGCCCATTCGTCTGGCTGCGTATAGAAAAACCACTGTAGCTTCTTGTATAACCATTTGATTTTGCGGTCATATAAGCGCCTTCCCATCCATATCGGAAAAAGGAGGCATCTAAAGCTTTTCGTATGAGTGCCTCTCCCTGCTCCGTATGACGGTTCGGATGGCTCTTGGGTCGGTGTGAGCGTTCTTTCAGGGATTGCCATATGCCGTCGTAACGTTTGCACCAGCGCTTTACGCTGCTCAGACTTACACCATACTTTTGAGCTGCAGCACTTGTCCCTTTTTTCATCGCGTGCTCAACAACTGCTTGACGTCTATGGGCTTCTTGTGTTATTCTGTTCATGAGAAGTCTCCCCTTTGTGTTTATTGGTTTGTGGTGAACTCATTATACCACATTGAGGTTGACTTCTCTTCTTTATTTTTCAGTGGTTCACATCATTTTAGCACATACATTTTTCAAAAAATATTTCAAACGGAATCTACAAGTAAAATTTTCTTACTTTCTCTTGCATAAAGAAGACAGATGTGACATAATATAAGTAAGAAAATCTTACTTGCGAATGGAGTGATTTTATGAATACTCAGGTTTTGACAGTTTCGTCTAAAGGACAGATCTCCTTACCCATTGCGATCCGAAAACGATTGTCAATCGATACCGGCGACAAGTTAGTGGTTTACACTTCTGGAGACGTTATTATGCTGAAAACATTAAAGCTGCCAACAGCAGAGGAATTTGAAGCCTCTCTTGATGAAGCGCAGAAATGGGCGTCTTTGGTGGAATATAAGGAAGAAGATGTAAATGATATCATTCAATCCGTGAGGCAGAGTAAACGGAAATGAGAATAGTTATTGACATGAATGTTTTGATTTCCGGTGTACAAAGAATGCAAGAAACATTGACAAATGGGGTATTACGAAGGATAGTATAAAGAAGATTGGTAAGTATGCTAGTAAGGCACATTGGAATGGAAAATACGATGAAGCAGAAGCAGATTATAAAGCTTTACGAGGAAAGAAAGAGATAGTGTATGGATAAGGAATTTGCCATGAAGGTAGAAGAATTATGGAGTAAGATAGAGCCATATATCGAATATAAAGAAGAGCCAGATGCCTTAAATATTAGGGATGATGCGCCTCCTGAGGTCGTGAAAGCAGCTAAAGAACTCTACAGAATTGGATGGGAAGACCTGAGTCAATAAATCATGATGAATCAATGAAGAACAGTAAGATGAAGTTGAGGCCGACTATAAGTCTTTAAAAGAAAGGATGTGCTAAATCATGCGTATCATAACTGAGCACATAAAGGAACTAGAAAAAAAGTTTATCCCATATATAGAAAGCAGAGACAATAGTGCCCACCTTAGAGATGATGCTCCGCCTGAAGCGGTTGAAGCGTATAAAGAGTTTAAGAGGTTTTTCTGGGAGGATTTGCACCAGTAAACCACGTTGAATCAAATGCAGAACAGTATGGCAAAGTAGAGAACGACTATAAGGCTTTGATCGAAAGGAGACGGTAAATCTTGAAGAGTCTAGGTCCTATTTGTGATCCACATATTATTGAGTTATGGGAGAAAATAAAGCCCTATTTAGGAGGCAAGGAGGGCAAGTTACATCTCAGAGAGGATGCTCCACCGGATATTGTAGAGGCTGAAAAGGAACTCAATAGGTTATTGGACGACCTGGGTCAATAAACCACGATTGCAAAACGTATGTTTTATGCAGACAGATACGATGAAGTAGAGGCAGAATATAAGGCCTTGGTGGAAAGGAGACGGTGAATCATGAGAGGGTTTGGACCTATTTGCGATCCACACATCATTGAATTAGCAGAGAAAATAGAGCCATATATGGAAAGCAGAAACGATAAGTCATGCCTCAGAAAGGATGCGCCACCAGATGTTGTTGAGGCATATGAAGAGCTTATGAGGTTTTTCTGGGAGGATCCGATCCAATAAACCACGATGAATGAATCACCGTGGTTTTTTTATGCCATTTATTTTAGAAGGTGTTGCGCCAGAATCCGCTGCCATACATGAAGACACACGGGAGGTGTATAATCGCATAGGAGTTGCAGGGGAATGCTCCAGAAGAAGGCTTTCCACTACTTCTAAGTTTTGGGAGAAATGTTGAGAAAGAAGTTGGTACATATTATAATGCACACTGTAAATAGTCTTAATAGTTTCACTGCCTACTGCAATTAAAATAGACCGTCAAGATAACCTGACGGTCTATTTTAATTCTACCATGCTTTTTATATCATCTAGCGGAATCCCATAAAATACTACACCTGTATCTATTTCCACCTCTTCTTTTCCAGACTCTGTATCAAATTCAGATTCTGTATTTGTAAATTTACCCTTGAAATGTTTTCCATCTATATTAGTCACTATAACTTCCTTGCCCAACATTCCTTTTATGCTGTCGTACGTCAAAACAATCACTCCCCTTTTGCTTGAATAGTCTGGTACAATATGGCTCCCATCTTGCATATAATGTATTTTGGATACTGACGTTTCTGCGCGAAATCTATTTTTATTATATCATATTCCATCTCGTAAGTCCATCCTTTTGTACATGTGTTCTGCCTTTGCTCAAATTTCAAATGAAATTAAGAATGCCGACACTTGAATTCAGCGGTATGCTCATGTATAATAGAAGGTGCGGTTTATAGAACGCTTAGAAATATAAAGACGGAGGTTGGGCATGGCACTGGAAGTTAAGGAATTATGGAAACGGTACGGGGACAGGACCGTAGTGGATCATATCAGTTTTACATTGGAAAAGCCGGGCGTCTATGCACTCCTTGGACGCAATGGCGCGGGTAAGACGACGACAATCCGCATGATTCTGGGGATGCTCGCAAGCGACGGCGGTGAGGTCCTGTGGAATGGCAAACCGATGGCGGAAGCAGGGCTGACGATCGGATATCTGGCAGAAGAACGGGGCTTATACCCGAAATATACATTGATGGACCAGCTGCTTTATTTCGCGGCGCTGAAGGGCGTCGGCAAGGCGGAGGCGCAGAAGCGTATCCGATATTGGGCGGAGCGTCTGGAAGTGGAGGAGTACCTGTATCCCATGTACAAGGGACGCAGAACGCATTCCAAGATCGCGGATCAGCTCTCCAAGGGTAATCAGCAGAAGATTCAGCTTATGGCGGCTTTACTGGCGGATCCGGAGTTCATCATTCTGGACGAGCCCTTGAGCGGTTTGGATCCGGTCAACGCGGATCTTTTCAAATCGATTATCCGGGAAGAGATTCAAAAGGAAAAGTATCTGATCATGTCGAGTCACCAGATGAGCGTGATCGAGGAGTTTTGTGAGGATATCACCATTTTGAACCGCGGACGCGCGGTATTGCAGGGCAATCTCAACGAGATCAAGAAGAGCTACGGCCGCGTCAATATGATTGTAAAATGCGAAGAGGATATACAGCCGCTGATTCAGGAAGCGGGGCTTCAGGTGATCAACGAGACGCCGGATGGCGATTCGATTCGGGTGCGGGACGAGGCGCAGGCCAAGGAGTTTCTGACACGGCTACTCGCGGCCGGACTGTCTGTGGTTCGCTATGAGCTTCGGGAGCCGTCTCTGCATGAGCTTTTTGTGGAAAAAACAGGGGGTGCGGCGGATGAGAACAAGTAGAATCCATGGATGGCAGGCCGTATATCGTTTTTCTCTGAAGCAGCATCTGAAAGGGATGCCGTTCCAGGTGATGACGACATTGGTCTGTGTTCTCCTGATTTTGGTCCTTCCGGTAGTATACTGGTTGACACAGACAGTGGAACAGACCTCGGCGACCAATGTGAAAAAGCTCTATATAATAGATGAAACAGGGATGGGCCTGGATTATCTGGGATTCGCGTCCGGGGAGTATCGGGAGCTTCAGATCGTTCAGGATACACGCAATGTACAGGAAGTAGCGGAAAAGCTTCGGAAGCTGACCGGCAGGGAGAAAACGGCCCTGGCGCAGATTCGTTTTCAGGATGGGACGCTGCAGGTCAATATGTACTATGGAGTCGGAAGTTCTTTAGGAGAAGTAGATTTGTCTTCTATGGGCAATGCGCTTTTGCAGTATTACCGGGATCAGGCAGTACAGCAAAAGACAAGCGGGGAACAGAAGGAGATTCTGGAGCGTTCTGTCAGTGTCAATACGCAGAAGCTCCGGGAAAACATGCTGCCGGAGACGACGGGCAGAGTCAACGGGATCGAATATGCCGTGATTATGGTGATCTCCTGCCTGGCTATGATGTTTGTTGCCATCTCCGGAGAGGGGATCGCTTCATCCATTGTCACAGAAAAATCATCCAAGATCACGGAATACCTGCTGACTTCCGTTAAGCCGCTGGCGTTGATTGTAGGCAAGGTGCTGTCGGTGCTGACGGCCGTCTTTTTTCAGTTCGCGCTGATGGCGGCTTCCCTTGCGGCCTCCTGGGGAATTGTACGGCTCATGGGGGACGAGACGCTGAGCCTCAGTGCGGTTCTGGGCGGAATGACAGGGGATATTCAGGTACAGCCGCTGGGCGTGGTCGGAGCGGTCCTGTTCTTCGCGCTGGGTCTTTTGCTGTATGGCATGATGGCCGGTGTGGTCGGCGCCAGCGTAAGCCGGGTAGAAGAGACATCCGAGGGACTGAAGTTCTATAATATTCTCTTGATTGGCTGTTCGATTCTCGGAGTGACGGCGGCAAGGCTGGGCGCGGCAGGAGAGTACAGAGCGTTGGTGGCTGTAGCGGTCCTATGCCCGTTTTCTTCGCCATTTATCGTTCCGGCATATCTGGCGCTGGGAAAACTCTCTGCCGGGATGCTGATCTGTTCTGTCGTACTATTGATTTTGACTGTGGTGGCTGCCGCGTATTTTGTCGCGGGAGTCTATGAGACACTGATCTTTTACCGGGGTTCCCATGTCAAGATGAAGAATCTGTGGAAGATGGTCATCGGAAGGAGGGGAGAGCGATGATAGAAAAAAAACGCCCCTTTGCCGGAGGCTGCAAAGTATTTCGTTTTACTCTGACACAGACCCTGAAAACCACCAGGATTCGCTTGGTGACAGCGATCTTTGCTCTGATTCTCTTCGCCGGAGGGATGGTGCTCAACATCATACTGGCTCTGGCACAGGGCCCTTCTCCGATACAGAATTTGTATGTGGTTAATACCAGCGATCTTGAAGGAAGCTTTGAAGAGCTTCAGGAAAGCCGGCGTTTTGCGGACATACAGGTGCGGGAGGATTCTAGAAACAGGCAGGAACTGATGGAGGCCTTACAGGAAACCGATTATGACGCGGCTGTATTTTTAAGTCAGGATGCGGATGGGTATCGAATCGAGGTGGTGCTGCCCGTGGGTACCCGACTGCTGAAAGCCAATGGAGAAGAGCTGACAGAGGAGCTTCAGCGCTGTGTGGAAGTCTACAAATTAAAAAAGGCACAGGTAGATCCACAACTCTATAGTAAGATCTCGGCACAGGGCATAAGCCAGGTGATTGCGGTAGGGAAAAACGCGCAGGGCAGCGGCGAGCTGCAGATGAAGATTGTCCTGCCGCTGCTGGTGGGGACAGTTCTCTATGGAATGGTGATGCTGTACGGTCAGACGATTGCCAAGACGATTGTCGCGGAAAAGACTTCCAAGCTGATGGAGACGCTTCTCACATATATTCAGCCCTATGCGCTGGTTGCGGGTAAAGTCAGCGCGATGGTCGTGATCGCGTTAGCGCAGCTTACCGTCTGGGTTCTGAGTATCCTTTTTGGACTTTGGATCGGAGACTGGATCGGCGACATATTGAACCCGGAGTATGTCAACGGCATGATGCTGGCTCTGCGCCACATCAAGGAGAGCGGCGGATTATCGGCGCTGTCAGCCGGAGGAGTGATCTTTTCGATCGTAACCTTATGTCTCGGCTTCTTTATGTATTCCGTGATTGCGGGACTTTTCAATTCCTTTGCGGGCAAGCCGGAGGATCTGTCCAATACGATGGGAATCTTCATCACGATCAGTCTGGTCTCATGGCTGCTTGCCTGCGGGGTTCCGGTCTATGCCGCGTTGCGCGGCGCAAGCGCTGCCGTATTGATCTATTATATCCCCTTTACAGCCGCGTTTTGCCTGCCCGCGGGAATCCTTGTGGGCAATGTGACCGTTTGGGGGGCACTTCTCTCGACGGTTTTGATGGTGGCGGCGACGCTCCTGTTCATTTATCTGACAGGCAAGGTGTACCGGGATAAGGTGTTCTACCGAGGCGCTTCACCGTTCGGAATTCTGACCAAAAATCATTAAAGTATAACAAGACTCCAGAAGATCAGGCGAGATCTTCTGGGGTTGTGATTTTTATATTGCTGTACGAACCGGGACACAGATGCACACGATGCGCTGTGTATTTCTCTACGACCTGACCGTCATCGGTGCAGGCAGAGTCTCCCTGGCTCTCGGCTGCCCTGTGAGCGGACAGCAGCAGAAGGCGTTCAAAGACCTGTGGGGTCTGTATATTCCACAGAGAGCTCCGTTCCGGAGTTTCGGTGACAAATCCATCGGCATCGACACGCTTGATGGTATCCTTGCAGGGAACCGCCATCAAGGAGGCGCCGTACAATATGGCGTCATCCAGAACGCGCTCCAGGTCATCCGGTGTCAGGTAGGGCCTGGCGGCGTCATGTACAGCCACATAAGCGCAGCTTTCCGGCAGTGCGCTAAGGCCGGCCAGAACCGATGCTTGCCGTGTCTTGCCGCCGGGGAGAATCTTCTGAACCTTGCGAAATCCTTCCCGGCAGAGAATCTGCTGACACTGCGGGATATCTTCTGAACCGGTAACCAATACGATTCCGTGAATTCTCGGACAGCGCTCAAAGATTTCCAGACTGTGCGCCAGGATTTCCCGGCCGTCTGAGAACGTCAGAAACTGTTTTTTGATGGGCGTTCCCATCCGGCTTCCAGAACCGGCCGCCGGAAGGACCGCCCAGATCTCCGGTTCATTCATGGCTTTTTACGCTCTGAATACACAACACACCGTAGCCTTCCAGAGAGTAGCGGTCCTGAATGGCTTTTCCGCTTAAGAGGTCCGTCCCCTGCGGGAGGTTTTCCAACAGAACCGGACTCTCATTAAAATTCAAAAGGAAGGTATATTGATAATACTCGTCCTCGCGTACATGGCGTTCTACATTCTCTGGCAGTGCGGCGCAGGGCAGATGAAGGGCTGACGCCGTATCCTGATACAGATCCCGGAGGTAGGCATCCTCTGTCCGGGCCGCGATATAGATGGCTGTGCCTTTTCCGTACTTGTGACTGGTTACGGCAGGACGTCCGGCATAGAAATCCTCTTCATAGGATGCCAGAATCTCACAGTCCGTAGGATGGATCAGTTCACAGTAGTCCCGCACTTCATAGTGT
>CAVGBV010000056.1:0-8012 GCA_963627615.1 Alloprevotella sp. | reverse complement strand
GTGTTTGCCGTGACTTAAGATCTGATTGCGGTCTTCCGGATAGAGAGAATCGATCTCTTCGTTCCAGATGCCGAATACCTCCTGAAGTCCTACTCCCGGCAGACCTCCCAGGTGGGTCAGGAGCGTATCACCCGCGTAAGCGAGGAGATAGGAAGCGATTACCGTTCCGCCTGCCGCGACAAACTGACGCAGCTTTTCTCCCAGAGTCTCATCGAGCATATAGAGCATCGGGAGGATCAGAAGCTTATACTCCTGAAAAGAATCTTCCGAAGAGATTACATCCAGATCGGCTCCGGTCCGTGTAAACGCTTCGTAATGCGCATAGGCGGTGTCGATCATCTGCTTATGTTCGCTCAGTCCGGAGATCAGGGAGACGGCCCAACGATTGGGGGTATCCATGACCATGGCGGCCTGCGCGTGTATGCGGGAGCCCGCGACAGGTTGAAGACGCTTCAGGTCCTGACCCAGCTGTGATACCTCATGGTAGATCCGGGTGTCCGAAGTTCCCTTATGGTCGATCACCGCACCGTGGTACTGTTCAAAACTGCCGCGGCATTTGCGGATCTGAAAATACTGTACAGTATCGGAACCGCAGGCGACGGCATGAAGAGAGGAGAGGCGGTGGACGCCAGGCCGACGCAGCTTGTTGTAGAGCTGCCAGTTGACCAAACCAGGGGCGCTCTCCATCAGCATAAAGGGCTTTCCGCCCGCGTAGGCACGCATCTGTGCATGAGTAAATGCGGCGACAGCAGCGGTATGTCCCATGGTTTCCGTGGGACGGTGCCAGAAAGGATAACTGTCCCAACTGATTACGTCCAGTCCTTCCTTCATTTCATGATAATCCAAGCCTTCGGACAGATGAAAATTGGTTGTGACCGGAACCTTCGGCGCGTACTCACGCAAAGGCTCGATCTCGGCCATCATAAAATCATGGGTGTTCCAGGTGGTGAAGCGTTTCCAGTCCAGACGCATGGCGGCCATGGATCTTTCACCGTTTTCAAGGGGCGGTTCGATCTCATCAAAGGAGGTATAGGTATGACTCCAGAAAGCGGACCACCAGGCCTGATTCAGAGCGTCCAGCGTATGGTATTTGCGGCGCAGGTATTCCTGAAAGCGTTTTGTGCAGAGAGGACAGTAGCATTCACCGCCGTATTCGTTGGAAACATGCCACAGAATCAGCCCGGGATGATCATGATAGCGTTTTGCCAGCACCGTGTTGATCTGACGGACCTTTTCACGGTATGCCGGAGAAGAGGGACAATGGTTGTGACGGCCGCCGTGATGATTGCGGACTCCGGAAGAAGCGACACGCATGGCATCCGGATACTTCCGGTCCAGCCAGGCGGGGCGGGCGCCGGAGGGAGTAGCCAGAATGGTATAGATTCCGTTCTGGTACAGGGTGTCCATCCGTTCATCCAGCCAGTCCAGCGTGTAGACGCCTTCCTCCGGCTCCAGGGCCGACCAGGCAAAGATTCCCATGGATACACAGTTGATTCCGGCTTCTTTCATCAGACGGATATCCGCGTCCAGTACCTCCGGATACTGCAGCCATTGATCCGGATTGTAGTCCCCGCCGTGTAAAAGGGCGGGGACTGCGTCAAACAGAAATTGTTGTGTCATGATATTCTCCTGAGATTACGGCAGAGGCAGGATGTCTTCCCACTCTACCTTCCATTCCTTGGGGAAACCGGGCGTCTTTTCCGTACAGCCGTCCCATCCGGCGCACATCAGTCCTACAGCCAACAGCAGCGCGCCGTTGCCGGGGAGGTAGCAGGGAATATCGGGACGGTCAGCCTGACGGTTATGACCGTTATTGAGGTATACATTTTTAGAGGAATCATAGAGCAGGCAATCGATCGCGGTTTCGGGGAGTCCGAGACGGGCGGCGCACATGGCCAGCATGGGGAAGTCCCAGCCCCAGATCTCGGTCATTCTCCATCCTCCGTGGATAACCTTCATCAGCGTATTCTTCATAATCGCCGGATCAATCTTGTGTCCGGGCAGCATACCGTAGGCCGCGACCATGGACGGATGATCCCGGTTAAAGAGCTCCGTATAGGTGTCCGGGCAGTTCTCGTGCGCCAGATACAGGTCATCCTTAACAGGAGCCGGAGCCATATGGGCGGCAATATACTTCCAATCTTCGTTTTCAGGCTCGCCCAGACGCTGAAGCCACAGATTGGCGGTATTCAGACCATAAGCCCAGTATTCCAGTTCGTACGGAGGATTCATAACAATGTGGGCATTGTGGTTTTCCTGAGAAGGAATCATACCGGGACCGAGCATGTAGCACTGACGGTCCTCGTCCCAACGGGCATAATCTGCCATAAATTCCGCGGTCTGCATCACGATTTCGCGGTAGCACTGCAGAACTTCGCGGCTGGGATGGGCACGGTAGACGAGTTCAGCGTAGTAGAGCGGGTGAGGCTGCTGCCAGATCAGGAGCGGGCCGATACCGGAAGGACTGTCCACGCCGCTGCGGTCCGTCATCTTGGGCCAGCGGGCGCCCTTGTAGCCCTGGCTTTCCGCCAGTTCCCGGGCTTTAGGCAGGATGGACTGATAGTACCACAGACTGCGTTCCAGAAGCTCAGAACGTCCCCAGCTGGCAAAATGCGCTGCGTGCCAGTAGTGCATTTCCATATGGAATTTTCCAAACCAGCTGTTCATGGTCAGGCCTGTTTCCTGCGGAGGCAGTGTACCGGCACAGTTCACGGCAGTCAGATACTGGGAGAGGATGACGCGGCGCATAAGCTCATGCCCGCGGTCTCCGCCGTTTTCAATCTGTACGAAACCGCCATGGCTCCAATGTTCTTCCCAATGCTTCTGACAATTCCGCAGAGCGTCTTCCGCGGACGGAATCGCTTCGGGAGCGGGACGCTCTGAGAAGAGCAGCTGAACCTGCAGAACATCTGTACTGCTGGCAATTCGAAAATGATGCGGCCCATCCTGAGAGAAGGAGACGCCGTCTCCGGCAAGGAGAGTAACAAAATACCGGTCATCGTCGATCATCCGCAGGATTTCCATGCGGTTATCATGCTGACGGGTAATGACACTCCGGTGTGTATCCGCGGCGTCCCAGTTGGCGCCGGTACGGCTGGCAGCAGGGGCCGGAAAGTCCAGAGAGAGTGTCAGTCCCTGCGTCAGAAGCTCGGAACGGACCGTTACCGTCAACAGATCCAGCGAAGGATGTACATAGCTGAATGTCTCTACGGACTGTCCGCGATACGTGAAGCGGCTGGTCAGAGTACCCTCCCAGAGAGAAAGCTTTTGCTCAGGGTGAAGGATCTCCTGACGGTCCGGAACCGGATGCGCGCCGGGAAAAGCGAAGGCAAGCCGTCCCATATGGAACTTATGGGGATTTTGACGCAGCCAGTTGTACGCTTCTTTTTGATATCCGGGACGGGTCGTGTAAGGAACATCCCGCTTCCCATTGGAATATAAGGTGCGTGCTAATTTGTGGTAATCAAATTGATGCTCATCCTCGCGGTAAGGCGTGGTATGCCATCCCCACTGTGCCTGTGTCAGCAGCGGAATTCCGGCTTCATGGAAGCTGTCAAAGGTTTGCAGGCCGGTGATGTCCGCGGTAAAAGCGAATTCACCGTTGCCCACCGTAAAAGGAGAGTAGGCATCCCAGGTCGTATTGATCGGAGAATACTGCTCGACTACGGCTTTACGGTTAATTTTTGCCATATAAAATTCATCCTTTCTGTAAATGCTTTTCAATTGCTAACTGTAATTATAACAAAATGTCGGAGAAAGGTAAAGGGAAAAAAGAAAAAAGTAAGGCTGGGTCTTGTCAAATCGGGGCATTTGCGGTATGATAAAATAAGATAGAATACATAAAATATGGAGGTTGACCATGGGGAAATATCCGGAGAAAAAGATTAAAAATCAATGGTACAAAAAGGTTTCAGACAGTGTAATGGCGCGCAATCCGTTACTGGATAAGGTGTGGGCGTACGAATACGGTGTAATCTGGAATGGTATGGAAGGCGTATGGCGCCTCACAGGGGAGCAGAAGTATTTTGATTACATCAAAAACAGTGTAGACAGCTTTATGAACGAAGACGGTACGCAGATCCGCGGCTATAAGCGGGAAGCCTATAATGTGGATCTGGTTAATAACGGCAAGCAGATTCTGATGCTTTATGCCGAGACCGGAGAGGAAAAATATAAGACGGCGGCTGATATGCTGCGGGATCAGTTCCGTGAGCAGCCCAGAACTTCAGAAGGTGGATTTTGGCATAAGCAGATCTATCCCTGGCAGATGTGGCTGGATGGAATCTATATGGCATCTCCCTTCCTGGCAAGATACGGCGTGATGTTCCTCGAGCCAGAACTTCTGGACGATGTGGCCAATCAGGTCAAGACCGTGTATAAGCATACGGTGGATCCGGCGACAGGGCTTTGCTATCATGCCTGGGATGAAAAACATGAGCAGTTCTGGTGCAACCCGGAAACCGGCTGTTCTCCTCATTTCTGGGGACGTGCTATGGGATGGTATATGGCCGCGATCGTGGATATCCTGGATTACCTGCCGGAGGAGCACAAGGATCGTCCGGAGATCATCCGGATCTTTAACCAGTGCACGGAAGCGCTTTTCCGGGTGCAGGATCCGAAGAGGCTCTGCTGGTATCAGGTGCTGGATCAGGGCGATCGTCCGGGCAATTATATCGAAGCGTCCGCGTCCTGCATGTATGTATATGCGTTTGCTAAGGCACTGCGTAAGGGGTATCTGCCGGATTCCTATAAGGAACGGGTGAAAGAGACATATGCGGCCTTGATCCGCGAATTTGTCGAGGAGACTCGGGATGGTCTGGTCAACGTCAACAAGATTGTGCAGGTCTCCGGACTCGGCGGAGCGGGAAAACGGGACGGCTCCTTTGCGTATTATATGAGCGAGCCGATTGTTGCAAATGATGGTAAGGGCGTAGGTGCCTTTATCGGGGCCAGTCTGGAAGTGGAAGAACGTATGGGGGAGTAAATATATTATGGAAAAAACGAGAATCGGAATCGTCGGGACGGGTTGGAGAGCAAGTTTCTTTTTGAGAGCGGCCAAGATGCTGCCGGAACTTTTTGAGGTCGTGGGGATCTCGTATCACTCGGAGGCCAGCCGGGAAAAGGCGGCGCAGTGGGGATATCCTTTGTATGATTCATATACGAAGCTGGCACAGGAGGCCAAACCGGACTATATGATCGTCTCGGTTTCCCGTAAGGGCGGCGCGGCCAGAGGAATTGTGGAAGAGCTGGCGCAGCTAGGAATGCCGGTGTTGATGGAGACTCCGCCGGCAGATACATTGGAGGATCTGATCGATTTCTATAAGAAATGCGGTACGGCCAAAATTCAGGTGGCAGAGCAGTATCAGTTCCAGCCGATGATCGCGGCCAGAATCGCTGTCGCGCGTTCCGGACAGCTGGGCAATGTCTATCAGAGCCGGTATCAGCTGCCTAACGGATATCACTCCATCAGTGTACACCGTAAAACCCTGGGGGTCGGTATGGCCCTGCCCAAGGTGTGGGGAGCACAGTACGAGCATGATCGGATGGGCGCGCCGGGCCGGGGCGGAGATCCGGAGACGGAAGAGATGGTGCATGTCAAGCAGATGGTGTTCCATCTGGATTACGGCGATAAGCAGGCATTCAATGATCTGGAAGGGGATCAGTGCCGGGCATGGATCCGCAAGGAGCACTATAATATTCGCGGTGACCGCGGAGAAGTTTACGATGATGATGTATATTATATGGAAGAATACCTGACACCGGTCCATTACCATCTGGAACGGATGATGACCGGAGTGGGAACCAATCTGGAGGGAGAATTCCTGCGGGGCGTCCGTGGCCAGGAGGGATGGGTATATCTGAATCCCTTTATGCCGGCGAGAATGTTTGATGATGAGATCGCTGTTGCGACCTGTATGGTCAAGATGGCAGAATATGTACAGGGCGGAGAATCCTTCTACAGCTTGGCGGAGGCGATGCAGGACCGCTATCTTGCACTTTTGACCGTACAGTCCGCTAAGGAAGGACGCGTCCTTCAGGCAGAAAAACAGATATGGATGGAGGAAGCATGATGATATTGATTCAGCATGGTATGGTGTATACCATGACAGAAGATGCGCCGATACAGGCAGATGTTCTGGTAGAAGACGGTAAGATCCTGCAGGTGGCAGCCGAGATTACTCCGCAGCCGGAATGGACAGTGATCGACGCTTCCGGTAAGAATGTGTATCCGGGTTTTATTGACGCGCATTGCCATCTGGGTATGATCGAAGAAGCGATCGGCTTTGAGGGAAATGACAGCAATGAAGCGACGGATCCGATTACGCCGCAGCTGCGTGCGATCGACGGGTTTAATCCCATGGACCGCGCTGTGGAAGAAGCGAAAAACGCGGGCGTTACGGCAGTAGCCACCGGTCCGGGATCGGCCAATGTGATCGGCGGTCAGTTTGCCGTACTCAAAACCTGCGGCAAGCGGGTGGACAACATGATCGTCAAGGCGCCTCTGGCCATGAAGATCGCGTTTGGAGAGAATCCCAAGCGGGTTTATAACAGCAAGCAGCGTTCGCCCATGACTCGGATGGCAACGGCGGCTTTGTTGAGACAGACGCTGACAGAAGCGGAAAATTACATGCATAAAAAGGAAAAGGATCCTGAGACGCCGGCGGATTTTAAGCTGGAGCCTCTGATTCCGGTACTGAAGAGAGAGATTCCGCTGAAAGCCCATGCGCACCGTGCCGATGATATCTTTACGGCGCTTCGGATTGCCAAGGAGTTTAACGTCCGGATTACATTGGATCATTGCACCGAAGGACATCTGATTGCGCAGGAACTGGCCGGGGACGATGTCAAGGCCATTGTCGGTCCTTCCTTTGGCAGCCGTTCCAAGTTTGAATTGACCAACAAGACTTTTGATACGCCCAAGGCACTCTATGAAGCGGGGATTCCGTTTGCGATCATGACGGATCATCCGGTAATTCCCTGCCAGTATCTGCCTCTATGCGCGGCCCTGTCCCATAAGGCGGGACTGCCTGCCATAGAAGCGCTCAAGGCGATCACGATCCGCGCGGCAGAGATTCTGGAACTGGACGACCGGATGGGATCACTGGAGACAGGCAAGGATGCGAACATCGCTATCTATGAGGGAGATCCCATGGAAGATATGACCGCACATTGCGTGATGACCCTGATCGACGGACAGATCGTCTATAACGGATTGGAGTGAGACATGGCGGTTCAGTTTCATAATGACTGGCAGGAGCTTTTGCTGCCGGAATTTCAGAAGGAATATTATCTGCGGCTTCGTGAATTTCTAAAGCAGGAGTACCGGACCCGCACGATTTATCCGGATATGTATGACATCTTCAATGCAATGCACTTTACGCCGTACCATGAGGTCAAGGTTGTTATATTGGGACAGGATCCCTACCATGGACCCGGACAGGCACACGGGCTTAGCTTTTCAGTTAAGCCCGGCATTGAGGTGCCGCCGTCACTGAAGAATATCTACCAGGAGTTAGCGGATGACCTGGGACTCACCATCCCTCATACCGGATATCTGAAAAAGTGGACGGATCAGGGAGTGCTGCTGTTGAATGCCGTTCTGACGGTACGGGCAGGGATTGCGAATTCGCATCGCGGTATGGGATGGGAGTACTTTACGGATCATATTATTGAACTACTCAATGAACGCGCCCAACCGGTTGTCTTTATGCTGTGGGGACGCAATGCCAGAGAAAAGAAAGCGCTTATCACCAATCCGCAGCATCTGATTCTGGAAGCACCGCATCCAAGCCCTTTGTCCGCCTATCATGGATTCTTCGGATGCCGGCATTTTTCCAAGGCCAATGACTTCTTACAGAGGCATGGAATGGAGCCAGTCGACTGGCAGATTGAGGATGTGTAACTTTTTCTCAAAAAAGAGAAAAAAGGTGTTGACAAGAGCCGCCAAGGTGTGATATACTAACGCCCGTGCTCGTGAGACGGAAACGTCCTAGAGCCGGTCAAAAAACTTT
>CAVGBV010000055.1:0-18220 GCA_963627615.1 Alloprevotella sp. | reverse complement strand
TCCCATACCTTTTCCGGTACTCTCCCGAGACCATTCTTTCCTCTGAAAATACCCAATTTAGTATATCGGTTTTGGAAGGATTTTACAAGAAGGAAGAGAGTCTTTGCCGTGCCGAATTTTGTTACGTTTCACTTTGTTATATTAGTACTATTTTACAAATCACGCAATAGCCCATACAAAAGTCACTTGATCGCTGACCTTGATATCCTCCGGCGTAATCTCCATGCCGGAAGGCGCCGCACTGGCCCTCAGCATACAGGCCTCGTCCATCTCATACCGTGTAGGAGAATCCAGTGACCGATCTCCCCAGCTATAATCGATAGATAAAAGCGCTCCCAACTTCACACCGGACGCTCCGGCGAGAATCTTCGCTTTTGCTCTGGCATTGGCACAGGCACTCTCCAACAATGCCGCGTTGACGGCTTCCTTATCCTTCACTGTAAACTGAACATTCAGTTCCGGCTGCGCGATGCAGCCCGCAATGGCCACAAGAACCTCTGCAAGGCGCTCCATGTTGAAGTCAAATTCCAGCTTCAGCTGCAGGGTCACTACATATCCTACAAAGATCCTTTTATAGTTTCCATTTTTATCCCGTTCATTATCATACTCCGTACTGACATTGAACCTGGAGCTCTTCAGATCCTCCCTGGCAAATCCAAGTCTCACCAGCGCGTTCTGGAGTGTATCCAGATGCTGCGCTGCCGTCTCCATTGCCGTATCATATTTTTCATTCACTGCCCTAAGGGACATGGAAATCACCGTATAATCCGGCTTTAAGCTCAATTTCCCGATGCCCTGAATCGTGATCGTCCGCTTCATACTGAATTCCTCCTATTGTTATCTTATGTCATAGCCCTGCTTGCGGTACAGACTCCGCAGCAGCTTTACCGCCTTTTTATATCTTCGATTCACTGTCGTCCGGTGCAGTCCCAATTGCTGTGCGATCTCCTCCTGGGTCCATTCCGGCTCCTGAATGTGCAATTCCATAATCTCCCGTTCTCTCTGCGGCAGAGAGGATACCAAATGATACAGGAGCTCCTTCATCTCCATATCCTGAAAATCTCCAAGGTCGGTGTACTCTAACTCTTCCGTATCTATATCCAGGGCCATTTCCCGCAGGATCTTTCTCCTACGGTCTAATGCCATATTGAAAACCGCTTTCATCGCATAGCTTTTCAGCTCATCGGGCGTCATCCGCAGAAGCTTCTCCGGATTCTTGTACTCCAGCAGGCGGGACATCAGGGTCTGTACGATATCTTCCGCAACATCTTTTCCCACGATCCCGATGATCCGCAGTACCATACATTTGTAGAACTCCGTATACAGCCATTCTACCAACTCCGTCAGCGTTTCCGGCGTTTTCCTACCCATGTATCCCTATTCCGCATATTTTTGTACACTTCCCCTTGTATTTTCCCTGATATCCGCTATACCCCATCATTCCTACTGAAAGCACTAAAAATAGTATAGCGATTTGGGAAGGAATTTACAAGATGAATACGAATACTAGTTATAACAAATTTTGTTGTCGATTTTTCTGTTATTTTGTCAATTATTTATGAAACCTCCGTTGGCTCAAATTCCTGCTCTACAGGATAGGATTGTGTGTCGGAAAAGTGCCACCATTCCCCAAAATAGGGACTGAAGCCATGCTCTGTCATACACTCCTCTAAAAACAGTGCATTCGCTGCTGCCTCTGTACCGCAATCACTATAATCCCGATCGGCCAATGCTGAGAAGTCGTCAAAACCTGTCGGCATGACCACCTCTGTTCCGTCCTCTGTGACCAGCGTAATATCCACCGTATTTCCGCGGCTGTGTGAACTGAATCCGTTATTGGGATCCGCTACATACACGGGATCCGGACATACTTCCCACAGTCTGAACTGTGCTGACACGGGACGGAATCCATCCCATATCTTCAGATATAGGCCGCTTTGTTTTAATTCTTCCTGCACCAGCATCAACTTCTTGACGGTTCCATAGCGAAGCCATGCTTCTGTAAAATCATAAATCTGCTGGCCAGTGAAATTATTCTCTGTCGCATAATGCAGATCCACCACAATATCCGGGATATAGTCCCGCACCCTCACAAAATCCTCATCCGCCGGTTCCGGCAATGCGCTCTCTTCTTCCTGGGAACTGCTTTCCTCCGGCACGGATTCTGTTTCAAAAGAAGCCTCAGAGATCTCCGTTTTTGAAATATCGATCTGTGATAGGCTGCTATGAGAGTCTCCTTTCTCCTGATCCGAGCCGCCAGATGAACATCCCATGATAATTAAGACAAATAAAATTACAAATAACCTGTAAATTTTCATAGTTTCTCCCTCATTATCTGCCTGTTCCGTACTGATTCAAGGTGCGCCGAAGACCTTTAATCTGGCTGTATAGCTTCAATCTTTCTTCATATACTTTTTACCGCTGCCACGGCCGATGATAACGATCAGTCCTTCTTTTTCCATTTTCTTCATCAGCATATAGGCACGAGTGTTTTTGATCTGAAGTAATTCCTGTACTTCGCTGTCGGTTATTTCGCCGTTTTCCTCTATGAAATCCAGTACGGTCTGCATTTGGGAAGTTATAGTTACCGTTGCATCTACCGTTTTTTTCGCATTATTACTATTCATATTGGGAAGAACGATTTTGAAAGTGTTTGCCGTAACCTCAATACGAGGCTGGACAGCGCAATGATTGTAAAAACTATAAATTCTGCGAATGCCCGTTCCATAGGATTCAATTAAGTGCAGGCGATGAAATACTTCTGCCAGCTTTTTGTTACGCGGTTGAGAAATTCCGCTGCGAATATCCTCAGGAGACAAGCCAGACACCAGACCGCCTATTGATATAAATTCCATCTCGTTGTCATTCACATTGATAATGATACTGCCGCTGAAACTGTAATCACGGTGCACAATTGCATTGAGCAATGCCTCACGAATCGCCTCCTGCGGATAATCGGAGCGTTCCACTCTTTCCAAACCCTTGAAGGTGGCAACCGTTTTATTGCAAAGCATCAGATAGTCAAAAGCATTTTCAAGCTGCTCGAATACTGCACCTGTAAATTCTTTGCTGTCGCGAAATTCAGTATTGATATCGTTCGCAAACACCGCCACCTTTGTTGTATGCATACACTGATCAGATATGAGGAGCGCCAGATTGGTGTAAAGGGAATTGGAACTGTTGATCATTCCGAGAACGCGGTATTTTTCCGCTGAGAACTCTACATTATACTTCTTAAACATTTTCTCTGCGGCGTGGAAGGTGAGAGATTGTTCCATAGAGCGCATATCTTCAAACACATCGCCATCCGAATCCTTAATCATTTGGCGAATTTGTTCAGGAGAAGCTGGCACACTGGATGCACCTTGGCGGATATACACTCCATTGGGTTTCAATCCCTTTGATTTGAGATAATATGGCTTATAGCTGCCCTCACCAACGGTAATTTTCACAACCTTGTTATCCTGCAGTGTATATTTTATAAACATCGTAACGTCCGGATGAATAGCATCACGAATACCGTTGGTAATTCGAGTGTAGGTTTCGTCTATGTTATCTATACCAACGGTATCGCCGTTATCGTTAATTCCGACATATATCGTACCTCCATCCGTATTTGCAAATGCAATGACTTCTTTATAAATCTCATCCGTAACCTGTAATTTAAATTCAATGTTTTCGGTTTCAAATTTCACAGGAAGCACCTCCATATCACATTACAATATCATTATACTCGTTTTTTCACAAAAGTCAACCGAGCAAAGTGAATATTCAGTGAAAATTCACTTTTAGAAGTGAATTTTCATCAAGTTCCGCGAAAGCTTGCATTGATGATACTGGGAGATGCGGTGCCTTTTTTAGTCTCATATATTTATTTGTTACCGTAACTCCGCGGATCCATGTACCTCCCCCAGCGCCGCAGCACGGCTCTCAGCGGCTCATCTAAATAGGAGATCGCTTTTTCCCGGATCCACTCCGGGATGCCATAGGCAGCCTCGGCGATGCTTCCTGTGATCGCTGCCAGGGTATCGCTATCGCCGCCAAGGGATATCGCGTTCCGGATTGCATCTTCAAAATCCGTACTTTCCAGAAACGCAATGATCGCCTGCGGTACCGTCTCCTGACAGGTTTCGTTGAATCGGTAGGTGGGACGAATCTCATCCAATGTTCTGGACAGATCGTATCCATATACTTTTTCAATATGTTCTTTGACGCATCTTTTACACTCCGCCGGATCATCATTGATGGGCATTCCGCGATCTCCACAATGTCCTCCAAAGTAGTAACGGCACAGAAAGATCGCGTCTGCCGTGGCCATGGCTCCCTTGATGCCCTCCGGGTGATTGTGCGTTACTTCTGCAGACAATCTTATTATGGTAGTCCTATTGGAAGGCCATATCCCAGTTCTGGCATAGGACCCGCAGCTCATTACCCAGGCACACGGTGAAACACGCATGGCCGCCCCATTGCCAAAGCTGTTATAGGGCTTTTCGTCGTCCGACATCAACCAAGCCGCAAAATGTGTCCCATAGCCGCTATCCGGATACATCCGGCCATATTTTTTCATGGCACGGATAAAATCTTCTCTCTGTCCACCGTTCATCACCGCTTCGGCTACGGCGCAGGTCATAACCGTGTCGTCTGTAAAGAAGCATCGATCCTGGAATAACGGAAAATCTTTGGTTTTAATGTTATTCCACTCATAAATCGAACCAACAATATCACCAACGATCGCACCTAACATGGATATACCCCTCCTATAGTGTAAAGGATCCGCTCTCTTTGCGGTCAATCACAAACGCAAACAGCGTCCCCTTGCTTACCGCCGCAAAATAGCCTGTTCTCCTATATTCTTCTATGTAATTCTTCTCAATCAGCCGGAGTGTTTCCTTCAGCTGAAGCATGGCTGCGAATTCATGCTTGCAATGATTGCCGCAGAAGCAGGAACATACCAGGCCGCTGATCTCACCGTCTTGGTATCGGAACTCCACCTCATAGCCCTCTCTGCCCTCAACAATCGCGTATCCCCTTGTGCCGTCGATACTGAGATATCTGACCTTATTCTCCACATAATAGTCATGTCCGCGCTCTGCTGTTACCGCGCTGATATCCATCCCCTGAAGGTCCTCCAGACGAAAAGTCCGTTCATCACTGCCGCTGACAAATTCTTCGTCCTCTTTTACAGGCGCCTTAAACCAACGGACCACCTTATAGGCCGGCAGAGCCTCCCTATCAAATGTGACAAAATGAGAACCTGCCATATAGAACTGACCATGGACATCGGTGTCCGCTACCGCAATCACACGCTTATAATCAGAGATCTTGATCTTAAACGTATAATTGACCTCCATGACCCGGCCGCGCAGCCCCTCCAGCTTTCCGTCCACATAAACGATATCCCCCTGGTGGAGGTCAAATTGGTCATTATAATATGCCAGTGTCATGTTTCTGGCCGCAAAATAAACCCGGACCACCGATTTACGCGGTATACTATATTGCTGCGAAACACGATGCCGTGCTTCTGCATGCCGATTTTCCGGCTCTTCCACCGTAAATCCGATCTTGGCTGCCATATTCTCTTCCTCCTTATCATCGTATCTTTTAATAATATTATAGCACAATATTCCGTAATAGCGGAATAGATTTTGCCTATAAATACAAGGTGATGCATATAGCCATCACCTTGTTGTTCTACTTTCTCTTCCACGGGAGGTCATCGTCCGCAGCCTTAAAATTATACACGGGCTTCATGATATCCACAATCTCTACAGATTCCCGGATGACATCTACAATATCATCAATCGACTTATATGCCATCGGGGCCTCATCGATTGTCTGCTCACTCACAGAGGTCGTATATATGCCCTCCATTGCGGCCTTATATGCTTCGAGATCAATCGCTTCTTTTGCCTTGCTTCTTGACATGATGCGACCTGCCCCGTGGGGCGCGGAGTAGTTCCATTCCGGATTTCCTTTTCCTATGGCGATAATGGAGCCGTCACGCATATTGATCGGGATCAGAACTCTTTCTCCTGCGTGTGCGGCGATTGCGCCCTTGCGGAGAATCCCTTCCTTGGTATCAATATAATTGTGAATCGTGTGAAAGGACTCCACGCCGGTCATGCCTGTTCTCTCCAGAAGGATCTCCGCCATCTTTTCTCTGTTTCTTCTGGCAAACCGCTGGCAGATCTCCACATCATGGAGATAATCCTCAAGAAATGTACCATAAAGCCAGCACAGATCCTCCGGCACATCCGGAACCTTGGCCCTATATTCTTTTTCAAGCTCCTGTAAAGCCTTCTGTATCTCACCCCGTCTGCCTTCTGCTTTATAGGTACAAATGAGCTCGTCTCGCCTTATGAAATAGTCTTCCTTACCGGAATGAAGATCCACCGCAAGCCGCTGATAGATTTCCGCGACCTGTTTTCCAAGGTTCCTGCTTCCGGAATGAATCACCAGATAGTATGTACCATCGGATGCCCGGTCAATTTCGATAAAATGATTGCCGCCGCCAAGCGTACCCAGCGAGCGCTCCAGCCTTTTGGAGTCACGAAGCGAACGATAGCACCGAAGAGATGTCAGGTCAAACCTCTCCATGCGTCCTTCCCATGTATGCATGCCGGAAGGAATAAAATGCGCCGCCTCATCGATTCGATCAAAGTTCAACTCCTTTTCGGCAAGCTTTACCGTATACATGCCACAGCCGATATCCACACCTACAATATTGGGGCAGACCTTATCGGCCACGGTCATCGTCGTCCCGATCGTACACCCCTTTCCGGCGTGAACATCCGGCATAATCCGTATACGGCTGTTTTGGGTCAGCTCATAGTCGCACATCCTGCGGATCTGCTCGATCGCGGCGTCCTCAACGACTTTTGCGTAACAGATGGCGGTGTTTTTCTTTCCTTGTATTTCAAACATATGTATTCTCCTTTGGCTATGCCGCGATGGGCGCATAGCGCTTGCTTCTCAGTATTTCCATCATGAAGGTATAGGGCGAAAGGATTCCTCCCGCAACCATGGAGAAAATACGAGGTGTTACTCCTGAAATCAGCGCGACGCCCTGTTCATTTTGTGTGACAGGCTGCTGGCGGTGTCTGCTGGCAACATTCCAGAAAATGATCTGCGGAAGCGGATACCCATGGGCCGCGAACTTTTTCCGCGCATTTTGAAAATTCACCTCCGATGCGTGATCTACACAGGAATCAAATTCCATATCAGAGATGATGATCAATTTCGCGGGAAGCTCCTCCCTGGGAACATGGTGCTTTGCCGCCGCATTCAGGATCAGATCAAACACGGCTTCCAGATTGGTATTAGCGATCTCGCTAAATGTAGCTACGTACCGAAGCCGATCGGCGAAGGTATCGCCCTTGATCCTGATCAGTTGCGGACGAGACGAAAACTCAATAAAATGATTCTTAAAAGCTCCGGTATTGTGCTCCGCGAAATACAGGCCTAACGACAGAGCTACCGCTGCCGGAATCGGCTTCTGATCACAATACATGGAGCCGGAGGTGTCAATGACTGCAAGCGCATTCTCTGTGCTTGCAAAATCAGGGAGCGAAGCCCAGGTCGCATTCAGTGACTCCTTTTCAGCGGCCGAAATGTCCCGCATATAGCTTTCCTCTCCATACCAGCCAACGGTCAGGTATGGCGCAATCAGCTCATACGGAGCGATAGTATCGGCATGCAGCGCGGCCTCGCCGGAACTGACAGCCTGAAGGAACGCATGATAACGCTTCGCGTCATTACGTGAAAAAGCCTTTCTGTACTTGAACATCGCTCTGGACGGCTGCTTTTCATAATCAAAGGAATAATTCTTCTCGCGGAGGTTGTTCTCTATGATATGGATCTGTGCCCGAAGCGCGGAGAGGGCCTTTCTGTATTCTGCCTCAGAAAGGCCGAAGGCTTTTGCGACCCTTTTACCCAGAGACTTTGTCTGTGTATTGGACGCATTTACGGACGGCAGCCATTTTGCCAGAAGAGAAACCGTACCTTCTCCTCGCATTGCCTCCAGGTCCTTGGAAAACTGCTCCCGCAGGACGGAGAACATCTCCTTCTCACAGGGTGTATCCATGAGAACGAGAAGATCATCATATCGGCCGTATTCCGCGATATATTTCAGATTCTTTTTCACAGCCATAGGCTCATTGAGCGCAAGCCAGTTCAGGATGACACGAAACACCCTTCTCTCCCCCAGGCCTCCTCTAATATCTCTCGCGTAAAAGAGGAGTTTCATGGCAAGATCCGGATTCTCGGTATACGCACGGATAAATCTGCGAATCATCTCCGCGTCGCTTGCACGGCGAAGCGCACCGATCGTGGCAAAGAGGTCCAGGCACTCTGAACCGGTTGATTCATATGTCGCAGCCCCATTTTCGGTCCATGTCATAGCTGCCTCCTGCCTTATATAGTCCAACATAAAACTCACTCCTTTTCGTAATCTTTTGAAATGAAAATCACAAAGCACGGTTCTTTTATTATCTCCAAAATAGAAAAAATTGCTGTCTGTGCTTTTTCATTGACGGGCCCAATGGTCAGAGGCGGAGCCGTGATTGCGTCCGGCATACATATGGAAGTTTACATTCCATCATGCGCGGCGATTCAGGGTAAGCGATCTGTTACGGCAACCGCATAGCTATCTTCTCCTATCAATGAGATTTTCAAAACCAAGGCCTCATTTTGAGCGGGATTCGAACCCACGAATCGTGATCATGGATCACTGCTATAACCACTTAGCTATCACTGGTTTGCTGTAGGGGCCTTTCTGTTTACAAACGCTATTGTACCAGTTTCCCCTTACGCTATCACGGAAAAAAAGTTGCGAGCCACTTAATGCCCGCAACTTTTTTGACTGATCAGTTTTTGTTTTATAAGATCTACAAAGGACTGCGGTGCCGTTACCTTCACCATCGGTCCGAATGATAGGATTCGGATCACGATCTCCGCCTCATCATCCTTATCATATGTAATCGTCACCTTATACCGGTTCTCATCCAGCCTCTCCGCCTGCTTTTCGAAATGTGCAAAATGCATCAATACCCTCTCCAAAGCACTTCTGAAATCTACAAGTTCAAACTGAACGCTCCTGTTTTCAGGGGGCAGTCCTTTTACGGAATGCGTCTCATAGGGCTTGTTATACGGCTTGACGCGTACGATCCGGCCCATGTTGACCGTCTCGGCGTACCTCCGCCCGGAACCGATCAGGCGGAACTTATCATCCTTTTCCGAGTACTCCATATATTCCGGCATAAGGACTCTATGGATGATGCTTCCCCTTCGGTTTGTTGTATCGATGCTCAGTGGATAACGGTTGTGTATCGCATCCATCACCAGGCGGAAGTTGTGGATATAGCTCTCATCGGTATAGGGATCTCCATCGGAGTACTTGTCAAAGATAAGTACATCGTCAGGCTTAAACAGCGGTTCAACCTCTGGGAGATCGTCTCCTTCACCCGTAAAGAGTCGGATCCTCGGATCCTGAAAGATCGCTTTTAGCCAGCGCTTTTCCAGTAGTGTCAGCGGCATTGTCGGCGTGTGCTTCATTGCTGTTACACCATCCGGAGTCAGCACCTGCCAACGCTCTTCCATAATCGCCGGTTCGATATTCAGAATGCTCTCTCCAAAGGCATTCTTTTCAATCAGAGAACGCAGCTCTTCCTTGGGAAGCGGATGCTCTATGGCGGCTTTTAGAATCCGCGCTACGGTATTATAATATGTACTGTAGAGTTCACTGAATATCATACAGGGTCACCGCCTTCCAGACCGTAAAGCGCGTACATTTCCTTAAGGTCGCTCCGAAACTGCTCCTCGAGCTCCTTATTGGAAAAGTGGATGTCGGTTATCCTGCAGATAAAGGTCCGGATCCATGGGACCATCTCGCTTGCGTCAAAAACATCCGCCGAGAACCGGCTCGTATGGGCATCCAGCCTCTCTACGGTTCCGCAGCGCTTCTCCCGTTCCAGCCGCCTGTGAATGTATTCCTCATACTCGCTGTATCTGACCGTAAACTCCACATGCTCTATCCGCTCCCCGGAAGCGCTTTGCGTGCTGACACCCCATATATGAGGCAGCATCCCGCGGAATTTCTCTTGCAGTTTGCCCCATTGACCGCAAGTGTCTTCCATCCTGACAGACACAATATTATCTATCCTATAAGGTGTAATCCGTTTGAAGCGCGGAGTATACGCCATCAGATATTGCCTTCCGCTCTGCACGCTGACCATGATCTTCAGCGGAACTACAGGATTTTCTGAAATCCTGTCCTTATGGCGGCCAAGGATCTCCAGCGTTACACCGCGCTTCTCATCGATCGCAATCAGGAGTGCGCAGAGAATCTCACTGTCCATCGCCCCGGTAATATAGTGGTGCTTAAACGCGAAATGCTCGTTGTGAGGCTCCTTCTTATCAAGCAGGTATGACCCGATAACACCGCATGGTGCCACCTCTGAAAAGAAATCCAGAAGATCCGTACCGTAGCTGTCATCGGAGTCAGCCCGCCGGTAATACATGGTTTTGCCGCGTTTTTCTGCTATGATAATCCCTTCCGATATGTATTCATTTAGCTTCTTGCGTACCGTCGATGTGTCAAATACCTTTGGCGTACGGAACCCGCGAAGATACTCATCCATCCGGTCCATGATGTCATTCAGCGGCAGGACAACCTCAGGGGAGTATAGAATATCAAAAAGTATGAAATGGAGCGTGATGTCGCCGTCTGTAAAGCTCTTGGCTTTCCAGGCGGTATATAAAGGATTGTGATGGGACAGACGGCTATCAATCGAAAGGAAGACCGTCTTGCCATCCGGATTCTGCCGAAATCGCATGTAATCCCCCAGCCAGCTCTCCACGCGTCGGCGCTCATCGTCATACGAGCGAGCGCTTTTTTTGTTGTATTCTTCCCGGCTCTTAAAGCCATAGACATAAAACTCCCGCATGTAGTCCCGGGTACGATTGAAGTTCTTAATCAGCTCTGTGTATGACATGGCCTCGCCTCCTTCCCTGGCGGATCACTTATTGGTCGCCCGGCTTCAGGACACGGAGAACCTCCTGAAAGCACTGCGGCAAATGGGGCCAGAAGTAGACTGTCTCAAACGCGGTGACCAGATCGAACCACGACTCCGCGAAAATGGCCTTCTCCACACTGACCGCCGAATAGTCGATGCCCTTGACGATGCCCTGCGGGCACTTTTTCAGGAGCTTTTGGATATTTGCGCCACCGCCGCAGCCGCAGTCCAACACCTTCGCGTCCGGCGCCATAGGGAGGAACCGCATCCCCCAGCTCGCCAGCGCCCGATGGCCGATATTCATCATGGTGACCATCACCTTACCGCCAAGTCCCTTGGGCTTGCGAGTATTTTCAAAAAATGACATTGGGTTACCTCCTTATATTCATGCAAGGGAAAAGAGGGAGATTGACATCTCCCTCAAAATTTTAATAATCCTTCTTCTTACCGCAGGAAGTACACTTTATTGAGAACAGGCCCTTCTTCAATGTCCCGCCGCAATATTGGCAAACACCCTGCGATCTCCATTCTGCTTTCCTGGCTTCCTTTTCTTGCCTTCTCTGCTCCGCTGCCGCCTGCTCAGCTTCCCTTTCATCCATCATCTTTGTGAAACTGTCGAAGAGCTGGAATCCTTGTCCAAAGGGTTCGCCTGTGCTTAATTCTTTATTGATACCAAGTGTATTGCCGCCAACGATATAGATTCTTCCTTTTTCTGAAAGGAAAGCGCACATGTATAGTGAACCGCTTACCGCTATCATTTTTTCTGAAGCATGGGCCGCCGCAAAACGGTCGACCTCTTTCTTGATCTGCCACTCCTCCATAATAATCCTACCATCGGACAAAATAGCAATCGGCCTCTTGCTCAGCATGTATATCTTAACAATTTCCTGCGGCTTATACTGACTCGGCGAAAAGGCTCCGCAAGTTCCATCCTTTTTCATGGTTATCACAGAATCATAATCCCCTACTGCCGCGTCAATGATCCCTTCCTTCGCATAGCAGCGTTCCTTCTCTGCTCTTCCATAATAATTGCGATTCACACTGATTGCCTTCCCGTTTACGTCAATACCGACAGTGCAGTCTCCCATTCGACGAAGTTCCACAATGTCTCGCCAAGTGGTTACATCCGGTGCGGCAGAGTTTACATGTATATAGGGAGTCGCTACTACCGTCCCGTCTTCCTTCAGGCCAAATATGCATTCTTCGCTCATCACAACCTGTTTGATTCCGGACCACGTCGTACAGTTGCTCTGTCCATACACGCTCCCTCCGGTGTATTTTACATGGCCATCCTTGGTTAGTCCAACCGTACCATACTCATCGCAGTCAACAGCAACAATATCTCTCCATCCGGAAACATCACACTGATTACGATCATTCTTGCCGGCCGCGATTACGGTTCCATCCGGTTTGACCGCTACAACATGATGCATACTGCACGCAATCATTCCCATCGCGATTTTGCAGCGGGCTCTATCACGATCCAGATTCTTATGAACTTCCGCGCTTATCCGGCGTTCTTCCTCTTCTTTACGCCTTCTCTCTGCTTCCTCCCGCTCCAATTGCGCCTTCTCTTCCGCTTCTTTACGCTTAGCCGCTTCTTCCGCTTCACGTCTCGCCTTTTCTGCCGCGATACGTTCCGCCTCCAAGCGCGCGGCTCTCTCTTCCGGCGTCTCCGGTTTCTTCGCGGTTATCATAAGATTCAACCGTACATCCGCGTTCCGCGCCCTGGAACCACGCTGCGACTTGGGAATACAGCTCTTAACCGTAACCCTCATATGAATCCGATCGAGCTTTAACAACGCGATGAGAGGCGCGGAACTCCACCCGGAAAGCACTCCTACCGTTCCGCCATTGTAGAACAGCTCAAGCTGTTCCTCCCCATTTTTATCTTTTGTAAGCTTATAAGTAAATCCTGTTCCTTTTTGTAGCCTTTCACAACGGTCCGCCCGTCCTTCGTACTGGGTTCCCTCCAAGGTGACAGTTGTCTCCGGATCCTTGTATAACTCAATGATCTGTTCAATCGTTTTCTGCTGGTGACGCAATCCATTGATCGCGAGCTCATATCCCTGATCCGCTGCCTGGTATGCCCACATATAGCCCTGAACTTCATTGCGCTCACAGCCATTTCCATTCAGATAGCATACCGCAAGATTCCACTGCGATGGCGCATGGCCTAACTCCGCTGCTTTCTGATACATCACAGCGGCTCTTGCTGGATCCTCGGCCGTTCCTCTCCCATGCTCATAGCAGAGAGCCAGATAATACATCGCGTCCAAATCTCCCTGATCCGCCGCTTTTTTAGACCACCGGAAGGCTTCTTCATAATCACTTCCGGGGCCAAACTGCTCCAAAGATCCTCCGATCTGCATATATGTCTTCGCAACGTCCGCCTGTGCCTTAAGATCCCCCGCTTGCGCCTTTTGGAGATTCTCTGACATCTCCTTATACATCTTGGCCACCTCGGGAGCATCTTCATCCCCCTGCTCCGCCGCTTTCTGCATCCACTGCGCAGCCTTTTCAAAGTCTCTCTTGACGCCGCAGCCTTTCGCGTAATGCAGTCCGATATTGAACTGGCCGGTCGCACTGCCGGTCTGCGCCAGTTTTTCCATCCAATACGCCGACTTTTCAAAATTCTGATCCACGCCATCCCCATTGAGGTAAGCAAGTGCAAGGTTCTCCATACAATCCGGATCCCCGCCTTCCGCTGACTTGATCTTATCTTCGATAGACATTCCGGACAACATCATCTCCGTCATCATTTCATCCGGATAGGGACGCATGATCTGTTCCCCAAGGAGAAAAACATTGCATGGCAGATCTGGCCGGTTCTTCCCGCGAACTATCTTCGCGTCCAGATTCTCGCCCTTCCCTTGTCCATAAACGATCACTCCGGTGCTTTTATTGTCTAATTTCTTCAGTTCCGCGAGCTTCCCCGTCTTACGGAGAAACCTTCTCATCTGTCGGAATGCCAAAAGAAACGGTATGGTTTTGTCATTACACAAATCCTCCGTCGTTATCTGGATATGCCCGGCCTCATCCACCTTCCATTCGCTTTTTCGAATGACTTTGGTATTCGACTTTCTCTCATCCCGGATATAGAAACATATCTCCACTTTTTCCTCTGTGCATGTATATACACATGTCGTAGTAGAATCTGTAAAATCGATTGTCATGACGAATTTCTGGTCGCTGGGATCATACCCTTCGTCCGCGTTTTCATCATAATCTTCTGATGTTACTTCCTTGAGCTCCGCAATCGCCACATACGTAAAAGCATTCAGCGCTTCCTTGTCGCAGAATATATTGACAGATCTGTCCAGTCCGTCATCCATACCGGACATGTTCCCATAGATATCCGTCACATGCTTATTCCCATCCTTATCTGTAACAATCTGCTGAATTCCGATAGGACCGTCTCCTTCTCCTACCCTCTTCATGAATTCTTCCATCGAAATCTCTTTTGTTTCTCCGGTCTCCGGGTTGGTCACTGTAGGCATTGCCTCTTTCCTCCTTAGTTGTTTTTTATTTTGATTCTGCGCCGGATTTCCTCCTGCAGATACTCTACCTCACTGTCCGTCAGATCGCCTCGATCAATAGAGAACTCCGTTTCGCCGCGCTGTATGGCGGAGAGACACTCTTCAAGCTTCTCCTCGAGTAAAGCGTTACGATAGCCAAGGAAATTTGTAAAATCAGGGGTGTGCATGGTTGAATTTCATCCTTTCAGTGTATGTTCAGGTTTCTTCTCCCTTATCATAAGATTCAATTGCACCTCCGCATTGTGTGCCCTGGAAATACAGCTTTTAACCGTAACCTTCATATCAATCCGATCGAGCTTTAATAAAGCTATGAGCGGTGCAGAATTTCCCTTTGAAAGCACTCCTACCGTTCCGCCATTATAGAACAGCTCAATCTGTTCCTTCCCATTTTTATCTTTTGTGATCTTATAAGTAAGTTCTGTCCCTTTCTGTAACCTTTTACAACGGTCCGCTCGGTCTTCGTACTGTGTTCCCTCCAATGTGACGATTGTCTCCGGGGCCTTATATTTCTCAATGATCTGTTCCACCGTTTTCTGTTGGAGATTCAATGCTTTCATTGCCATTGTGTACCCCTGGTCCGCTGCCCGGTATTCCCACATATAGCCCTGAACTTCATTCCGCTCACCGCCATCTCCATTCAGATAGCATAGCGCAAGATTCAACTGTGCACATGCATGACCCTGGTCCGCTGCTTTCTGATACAGCGCAATGGCTTTCGCTAGATCTACTGTCGTTCCTTTCCCGCACTTATAGCAGAACGCCAGCAGGCTCATTGCATCCAAATCTCCCTGGTCAGCCGCTTTTTTAGACCACTTGAAGGTCTCTTCATAATCCCTCTTGGAGCCAAACTGCTTTAAAGATTCTCCGATCTGCATATATGTATCCGCGACTGCCGCCTGTGCCTTAGCATCACCCGCTTGTGCCTTGGGGAGATTCTCTGACATCTCCTTATACTTCTTCGCCATGTCTGACGCAGCTTTGCTCCCATGATCCGCAGCCTTCTGCATCCACTGCACAGCCTTTTCAAAGTCTCTCTTTACGCCACAACCTTTCGCGTAATAACTTCCGATATTGAACTGCCCTCTCACACTGCCGTTCTCTGCAAGTTTTTCCGTCCAATATGCCGACTTTTCAAAATTCTGATCCACGCCGTACCCCATGAGATAGGCCTCCGCAAGGTCCTCCATACAATCCGGATCACCGCCTTCCGCCGCCGTGATCTTATCTTCGACGGACATTCCAGCCAGCATCATGTCAATCATCAGGTTATTCGGATATGAGCACATGATCTGTTCGCCAAAAACATTGTATGGTAAATCTGGCCGTTCTTCCCCGCGAACTATTTTCGCGTCCAGGTTCTCCCCTTTACCATGCCCATAAACGATAATTCCGGCGTCTTTATCTCCTAATTCTTCCACCCCCGCAAGCTTCCCCGTTTTACGCAGGAACCTTCTCATCTGCCAAAATGCCAGAAAAAACGGTGTAGTTTCGTCATTTTGCAAATCCTCTGTTGTTATCTGGATATGCCCGGTTTCATCCACTTCCCATTCGCCTTTTTGAATGACTCTGTAATACGGTTTTCTGTCATCTCGAATATAAAAACGTATCTCCGCTTTTTTCTCTGTGCATGTATATACGCATGTCGTAAAAGAATCTGTAAAATTCACCATCATTACGAATTTCTGGTCGTTGGGATCATCCCCGTCGTCCGCGGTTATATCATAATCTTCTGATGTTACTTCCTTGAGCTCCGCAATTGCCGCATACGTAAAAGCATCCAACGCTTCCTTATCGCAGAAAATATTAACACCACTGTCCAGTCTGTTTCCCGTCCTTTTCCTGATCGCTTCCATTGATGTTTTTCTCCTTAGTGGTTTTATATGTATGGCGGAGAGACAGTATTTGCGCAAACAGATAAATGCAATTTTTCTATCGGTGTCTCAGCCATTTTCATCACCATTCATTTGAGATTCGCAGCAAAACTATGGATAACTGTATAGAAGTATCTTATCACAACATCAGGAAAATTACAATCGGTCGAGAGGATTTCTGCTGAGAATCGGTTAAGGTGTCGAATCTAATCATCACTATATTATTTTTTCAGTCCTTAGACTCAGTATTCCCGTATTTTTCATTGATACGATCGATTTCTTCTTTTATTACATTTCTAATCTGTCCCATGCGATAGATAGATACATACACACGGGAGATCGCCTAGTTTTCAATCGATGGTTTGAACTGCGGAATTCCTTTTGTTAGCTGGCTGCTTCGCCTCTGGATTATATCGTGCGTCGGCTCTCTTGGCAACGAGATTCCTCTGTTCCCACTAAGCTTCATTCTGGCCGGAATCATAGGAGACTTTGTTCTGGCATAGCTGCTAATCGTGGCGCTGTGATATGTGCCGTTAACGGTGTACGGCTGATCATCGTATAGTACTTTTCTTATGACTTGAAATATGGCAGTATTTTGTTATAATTATTTATATCAATAAATAGGGAGGAATTATTACATGGGGCAAACCTATAGAATAGACCGGCTAAATTTGATTTCATATAAGTGTCAAAAAAGAAATTTATTAAATCTCTCCGTTGCCGATACCTTGCGAAAAGCCATGTGGTAAATTGCTTAGCCCAGTCGCAGACATTTGATTTTGTAAACTTCAGGGGGTCTTGTTTTACAAAAACCAATTTCAAAGACGCGATATTTTACGGGTGCGACTTTTGGGGAACCTCATTCAAGGATTGTTCTTTTCAAAATGTATAATTTCGTAACTGTGTTTTTATGGCCTGTAAATTCAAGAACTGTAATTTAACAAACGCAAAGTTTTTCTACTCAACTATTGTCAATACATCACTTGCAGGATGCCATAATATTAATATTTCCTCTGGCATAAACATATATAATGTTTACCCAACTTGTAGAATTTCTGATAACTTAGAGGATGCCTTGCAAAATTTGAAAGAAAATAGGAATTTAAAGAAAAACAAGCTTTTGTTTATATCCGACACCAAGTACAACTATCTTAATTTGTTTCTGCTGCAAAGAAGGTATGGGATTATCTGCCCATGCTCCTATATGAACTTGCTAACCATTCGACAGCGAGAATAACAACTTACAAAAAATGGGAACGAGTATTGAACAAGTTACAAACTCCTGCTATAATTTAATTGTCCCGCCCCACACAATCGAGAGGTTATGTTGCTAATGAGACTTAGTGATAAGTGAGAGGGGACTGTAACATGATAGCTAACATTCGAGGAGGGATGTCTATGATTTCTGATTGGAGTACTACTATCGGCTTTTTCAGCATGATAATTGTGAAACTTTTGAGCATAGCCCCTCTCGATTGTTTGGGGTAAATGGCAAAAACACTGAAGTATAGTTTATCAGAACTGAAATCTGTCCTTTAGAGAAAATATATTTTTCCAATACGTAACTACCTACATAATTTATAGTCTACCCTCTTACAACATTTAACTTGATCATAGCTCACATATTATAATAGTTTTCTGGAGTCTTCTCACATTTATCTCTTTTCTAATGCTGCATGGAGTCTTCCTAGAAATATAATGTCTGTTTTCCCTGAATTCTCATCAACATTCATATTCTTATATAATACATATTATCACAAATTATGTAAATTTACAATATGTTCCAGCAAAAAATGTA
>CAVGBV010000054.1:0-18261 GCA_963627615.1 Alloprevotella sp. | reverse complement strand
AACCCATAAAATTCTGGTACACCTAAGAGCCTCAGCTCCCTAAAGTGTACCAGATATTTTTGAAAATCCAAAGAAACCCATAAAATTCTGGTACACCTAAGAGCCTCAGCTCCCTAAAGTGTACCAGATATTTTTGAAAATCCAAAGAAACCCATAAAATTCTGGTACACCTAAGAGCCTCAGCTCCCTAAAGTGTACCAGATTATTTTCAAAAATCCAGAGAATCCTATAAAATTCTGGTACACCCAAGGGTCTCACTCCCTAAAGTGTACCAGATTATTTTCAAAAATCCAGAGGAACCTATAAAATTCTGGTACACCCAAGTGCTTCGCATCCTAAAGTGTACCAGATTATAAAAAAATCAGAGAAACCTATAAAATTCTGGTACACCTAAGAGCCTCATTCTCCAAGGTGGACCAGAGTTTTTGAAGGGGCCCCTTACTGGGGCTTATTCAAAAATGAAATCTGCATGATCTGCAATATGATACGTCTCAAAATATCTGTTTTCCATGGGGATCCAACGCGTCTGAAAGGCCTTTAGCGCTGAAACACCATCTCGCGCCGCGATTCTTTTTAACTGCTCCTCCGGAGAGATCCTGAGAAATACAGAGAGATCCGCGGCCTTGCGCAGTGCCGGATGCAGACTGTAAGAACCTTCGAGAATCAGTATATCCGCAGGGTCAATATGGCAAATACGATGAGAACCGTCACTACACTGGAAGGCCGCATAGTCAAACGCGGTTCCCAGATGAGGCAATACCTCGGCCAGAATCCGTTCATAATGAATATTTCCGCCTGGCTGGGCCAGACGTTCCGGGGTACGCATCTCAAAGGGTAAAAAGAAATCGTCCATATGGATGACAGAACAGGAAAAGAGTTCTGTCAGGAGAGAGGCCAATGTCGTTTTACCGGAGCCGCACATACCGTCAATGGCGAGAACCAGCGGTTTGGGGGCTCGGTAAAGTGTGTCCAGCAGGGGAAGAATCTGTGCGCAGTCGGCATCGATTACCCGGTAGGCCGGATGGTAGTACGTACGGTATATCTCACTGTGGTGAACCGAAGGCATTCCGGAAGCGATGTAAGCGTCAAGCTCTGGAGAAGGTTCCAGTACCTGAAGGGCTTCTCGCAGCGGCAGACTCGGATGCGGACGATTGGAGCAAAAAACAAAGATCTGATTGATCATTTCCGGCAGATAAGAGCGCTCCAGCACTTCAGAAAGATACAGGCGGACACGACCGTTCCCGATGTTTTCTATCCCTTCTGCTGACGAAAAAGGCCCCTGGGCCATCTCTGTCTTCAGATAAGACAGAGAGGCCTCCGGCGAAGCGATCATGTGACCGGCGCCAAGGACATGCTGGTAGACAAGTTTGATTTCATCTTGCAGAAGCATCTTGGGATACCTTGCATGATGCTTTTGCAGAATTTCTTTCAGATCAGTGTTCATTGGGCATTTTATGGGCCTTCTGCAGGGCGATGACGATCAGCGGGATCAGTACGATATGTAGGATCAATGCCGGTACGGCGTTAATAAAGGCGCCTGCCATGAACATCTCTAAGGTGAAGACGGAACCGGTCAGAAGAGCCAGAATATATTTGGCAATGCCCCATACCACTCTTCCAAGGAGCATGGCTAGAATCAACGCGATATAGACTCTTGCCGTATCTCTCAGCTTTCCTTTCAGAATCTTATAGAAAAGACCGCTGAAAAGACCATAAGCGGCAAGTTCAAAAGCCATCGGAAGGGCTACCGCCGGGAAGGGAGGCATGCCGAATAGGAGACTGCGCAGAAGCGGCGCGATAAATCCTACCAATAAGGCATAGGGCCAGCCGCAGATAAAACCGCACAGGAGCACGGGAATGTGCATGGGAGAGATGGCGCTTCCGATCTGCGGAATTTGTCCCGTTAAAAAGGGAAGCACCAGGCAGAGCGCCAGAAATAGCGCGGCCAGAATCCAGTTGACAAGTTGTTTGTGTTGCATAAAGAAACTCCTTTCATAAAAATAAGACATAGACCCGCTGGGCGGGCTGTGTCTTAGAAGTTTATATAGTGAAAATGTCCTTGGGACAATCGTTTCGGTTGGACCGAACAAACTTATTATAACATATTGTCCCGGAAAAAGCAATCTTTATTGAAGAAGTTGGCGGGCTCTCTGGATGGTCTGGCTAACAAGTTCCGACATGGTACAGTTGGCAACGCCGATGATTTCGTGGTTGCATCGGTTGACCGGAATCAGGAGCTGATGCGCGCGGCTTCGTCCTACATGATAGGCCATGCGGGGAGTAACCTCTCCGAGGAGCGAGTCCGCAGCCAGAATGCCGATGGGGCCGATGATCAGATCCGCGTCGGCGGCATTGACGCAGACCGCGTTTTCCCCTGTAGCAGCCAGTACGGCGCCCGCCTTTAGCATGGCAGAGGTCGCCAACGCATTGGTGCCGACAGCGATCAGTTCATGTTCCGCGGTATAGGGCTTTAACCCCTCTATAATCTGGCGTCCCAAGCGGCCGCCCTGTCCGTCAATTACAAGTATTTTCATAATATGTCCCTCCATCTTGCCTAAGTATAGGGGATGGAAGAAGAAAAGTCAATATTGAATTCACAAAACGGCTCTTTACTTTTCCAAGTAATAACGGTATAATAAAAAGGAATTGGAGGGGAAGGGGTATGAAAACATTATTACACACCTGCTGTGCACCGTGTTCCATTGCGTGTGTCGATACGCTCAGAACAGAAGGAATTGAGCCGACGGCACTCTGGTATAACCCGAATATTCACCCGGCGACAGAGTATAAGATGCGCAAGAACACGCTGGTCGAGTATGCGGGCAGTATCGGAATGCCGGTTATCATGAAGAATGAATACGGCCTGCGCCGTTTTATTGAAGGAGTCTATCCTGATTTTGACCACCGCTGCGGGTTTTGCTATGCCCTGCGCCTGGAAGAGGCTGCAGCGACGGCAAAGGAGCAGGGATTTGAGTCTTTTACGACTTCGCTCCTGATCAGTCCGTATCAGAATCATGAATTGCTGAAGCAGATCGGCGAGGAAATGGGCGAGAAATATGGCGTCGTTTTTCTGTACCGAGATTTTCGGCCGCGTTTTCGAGAGGGACAGGAGAGGGCAAGGGAGCTTGGCCTCTACATGCAGAAGTATTGCGGCTGTATTTTCAGTGAAGAAGATCGTTATATCAAGAAAAAGAAGAAAAAGGAGGGGAACGAAAATGTCAAATAATAATTGTCTGTATATTGTCGTTCCCTGCTATAAAGAAGAAGAGGTCCTGCCGGAGACTGCCAAACGTCTGAAAGCCAAAATGAGTGCATTGATGGAGCAGGGCAAGATCAGTGCGGACAGCAAAGTAACATTTGTCAACGACGGTTCTACGGATCGGACCTGGGAGATTATCTGCTCACTTCATGAGGCGGACAAGCTTTTTTGCGGAATCAATCTCTCACGCAACCGCGGGCATCAGAATGCTCTTCTCGCGGGCCTTATGACCGTGCGCGATTATGCGGATATGGTGATCTCTATGGACGCGGATCTGCAGGATGATGTAAATGCCGTGGATCAAATGGTGGACCGGTATCTGGAAGGATATGATATCGTTTACGGTGTCCGTTCCAGCCGTAAAACCGATACCTTTTTCAAGCGCTTTACAGCACAGAGTTACTATAAGTTCATCCGGATGATGGGAGCGGATGTGGTGTATAACCACGCGGACTATCGCCTGATGAGTAAACGGGCGCTGGCGGGGCTTTCTGAATTTACAGAGGTCAATCTGTTTTTAAGGGGAATCGTGCCGCAGATCGGATTCAAATCTACCTGTGTAACGTATGAGCGGGCGGAACGCTTTGCGGGAGAATCCAAGTATCCGCTCAAAAAGATGCTGGCTCTGGCTTTTGAGGGGATTACATCCTTCAGCGTGAAACCCATTCGAATGGTTGCTCAGTTGGGGGCGTTAATCGCGGTTTTAAGTGTGATCGGCCTGATCTGGAGCATCGTCAGCAAGCTGACAGGCAATTCCGTGGATGGATGGAGTTCTCTGATGGCCTCAATCTGGTTGATGGGCGGCCTGCAGATTTTCTGTATAGGTATGATCGGCGAATATGTAGGCAAGATCTATATGGAGACGAAGCGGCGTCCGCGCTATATTATCGAACAGTTTTTACATGACTAATTATACAATATAGGAGGGTTACGGTTATGAAACTGTGTTATGAAACGCTGGGTACAGAGCAAAAAGCATGGGAAGAGGCTGGTGTCAGGCTCCCGGCATATAATGTGCAGGAGACAGCGGTGCGTACCTGGGAACATCCGCGGTGGATCCATTTCGGAGCGGGCAATATTTTCAGGGCTTATATGGCCAAGCTTCAGCAGAGGCTCTTGGAAGCCGGAGAGACCGATACCGGAATTATCGCGGCGGAAGCCTTCGACTGGGAGCTGATCGATAAGCTCTATATTCCGTACAACAATCTGACACTCTTGGTAACACTGTATGGGGACGCACACCTGGAAAAGGAGGTCGTTGCGTCGATTGCGGCCGGAATCAAAGCGGGGCCGGACAATGCCGAGCTGAAGCGTATGATGCGGGATCCGCTGCTGCAGATGATCAGCATGACGATTACGGAAAAGGGATATGCCTTGACAGATCTGGCAGGAGAGTTCTTCCCGGCGGTGCGGGCGGATATAGAGAATGGTCCGGCAAAGGCTGTTACGATGATGGGACTGATTACGGCGCTCCTGTATCATCGTTATCAGAATGGCGCGGCGCCCATTGCGGTTGTCAGCATGGACAACTGTTCGCATAACGGAGAAAAACTATACAATTCTGTAATAACGATTGCGCGTCAGTGGTATGACCGTGCGCTGGTAGATCAGGATTTTCTGACCTATCTTCAGGATCCGTCCCAGGTATCCTTCCCATGGTCTATGATCGATAAGATCACTCCGCGTCCCTCGGAGGCAATTGAGCAGGAGCTGGAACGCTGCGGTATCGAGGGGATGCATCCGATCACGACCGCGAAGCACACCTATGCGGCGGCTTTTGTAAATGCGGAAGCACCGGAGTATCTGGTGATTGAGGACAGTTTCCCGAATGGCAGACCGCCTTTGGAAAAAGCCGGAGTTTATTTTACGGACCGTGATACGGTCAACAATACCGAGCGCATGAAGGTAACGACATGCCTGAATCCTCTGCATACAGCGCTGGCGGTTTACGGATGCCTCCTGGGATATCCAGCCATTGCCTCGGAGATGAAGGATGCCTCCCTGGTTCGTTTGATCCGCGGCATCGGAGAGAAGGAAGGAATGCCGGTTGTTGTGCATCCGGGCATTCTGGATCCGAAGGATTTCCTGTATGAAGTATTGGAGGAGCGGTTACCCAATCCCTTCATGCCGGATACCCCGCAGCGTATAGCTACGGATACTTCACAGAAGATTCCGGTTCGTTATGGCGAGACGATCAAGGCGTATCTGCCGGATGTCTCCGGACTTCATTATATTCCGCTGGCGATTGCCGGTTGGTGCCGATATCTTTTGGGCGTAGATGATCAGCTTGCGAATATGCCGCTAAGTCCAGATCCCATGTTGGAGCCGCTCCAGAAGATTTTGGCCGATGTTCATGTGGGACAGCCGGAAAGCTATCATGGCCAGCTGCGCGAGATTTTGGCCAATCCGGTGATTTTCGGAACGGATCTCACACAAACCGTTTTGGCAGAACGGATCGAAGGATTCTTTGTACGGATGCTGGAAGGAGCAGGAGCCGTACGAAAAGTTCTGGAACAGGAAACGTGATCCATCAAAAAAGCTGCGGTCCATAATCGGATCGCAGCTTTTTTGATATCAGCACGATTATTTTTCAAGCAACTTTTCAACGGTAGCAATCTTGACGCAGAGACAGAAGAGGGTAGTAGCGAGTTTCAGATCATCGACAGAGACAGAAGTCGGGGCGATACGGATATTGCAGTCCTTAGGATCTTTTCCATAGGGATACGTCGCGCCTGCACCGGTCAAGACAACACCGGCTTCTTTACATAACTGAACGACACGTTTTGCACAGCCTTCCATTGTGTCAAATGAGATGAAGTAGCCGCCCTTCGGAGCCTTCCAGGAACCGATACCTGTAACCTCCTGATCCAGAGTATCCAGTACGGCATGGAATTTGGGACGGATAATCGCCGCATGTTTTTTCATATGATTCAAAACACCCTCACGGTTCTTGAAAAACTTTACATGCATCAGCATGTTCAGTTTATTCCAACCGATGGTCTGTACCGAGAACTGTTTGGAGAGGTGGCGTATATTATTGACGGAAGCGGCAAGCGCGGCCATGCCGCCGCCGGCAAAGGAGATCTTGGAGGTTGAGAAGAACTCATAAACCATATCTTCGCTTCCCAGCTTTTTGCATTCCTCAATCAGGTTCAGCAGATGGTCCTGATCATCTTCATACAGGTCATGTACTGCATATGCATTATCCCAGAAGATACGGAAATCATCGGCTGCCGGCTTAAGGGCCGCAAATCGGCGTACCGTATCATCGGAATAGGTAATTCCCTGGGGATTGGAATACTTGGGAACACACCAGATTCCCTTGACCGTCGGATCCGTGTTGACATATTTCTCAACCAGATCCATATCCGGACCAGTAGGAGTCATGGGAATATTGATCATTTCGATGCCAAAATATTCCGTGATACCGAAGTGACGGTCATATCCGGGAGTCGGGCACAGGAATTTCGGGTTTTCCTGCTTGGACCATGGCTTACTGCCGCCATACACTCCATGAGTATAAGCATGAGAGACCAGGTCGTACATAATATTCAGACTGGAACTACCGCAGACAATAACCTCCTCAGGAGAAACACCCATCAGCTCACCCATCAAACGCCGGGCTTCCGGAATACCTTCCAGTACGCCGTAATTGCGCACATCCGTTCCGTTTTCCAGTGTCATGTCTTCCGGGGTTATACAGGAGAGCATCCCTTGGGACAATTCCATCTGTTCTTTTGCAGGACGGCCTCTTGACATATTCAGCGATAACTTCATCTGCTGATAATCCTGATATACCTGCATCAGAGAACTCAGTTCCTGCTGCAGCTGTGCGGCGTCCATGGAAGCATATTCAACCATTATAATCTCCTCCAAAGTGTATGTGCATAATATATGTGCAGGATTATTCATAATCCTTAATCATTCTAACGCAGAAAGGCTAAAAATGCAAGAAGTATTTATTAAACTTGCAAAAATAAACATTTCGACTGGAAAACACTGAAAAACAGACTGGAAATTGTTACTTTTTTTAGGCATTGTATTTTCAATAGAACTATGTTATAATAGACTCAAATTTATGGGAAGCAATAGGGAGGATGAAAGACATGGGTATTTTGTCAAGATTTAAGGATATTATGAGTTCCAACATCAATGCGATGCTGGACAAGATGGAGGATCCGCAGAAGATGATCGATCAGATCCTTAGAAATCTTCAGTCTGACCTTGGAGAGGTTAAGGCGGAGACCGCCGGTGTAATGGCAGAGGAGCAGAGAGCCAAGCGTGAGCTGGATGCTTGCCAGAATGAAGTAAATAAGCTGCAGTCCTATGCGGAGAAGGCGGTTTTGGCAGGAAATGACGGAGATGCGGCACTGTTCCTGCAGAAGAAGTCTAATAAGCTGCAGGAGCTTACAGCCCTTCAGCAGGCATATGATCTTGCTGCTGCCAATTCCGCAAAAATGCGTCAGATGTTCGATCATCTGAATAGCCAGATCGCGGAGATGGAGTCTAAGAAGACACAGATCAAGGCCAAGATCGCGGTTGCTAAGACGCAGGAGAAGATCAACAAGCTGGGCGAGAGCGTAACGACAGCTAAGGGCAGCATGAGTAAGTTTGATGCCATGGAGCAGAAGGCCAACGCAATGCTTGATAAGGCCAATGCGATGGCAGAGCTGCAGTCCGCACAGGCTTCGGATCCGATGGCGGATTTGATGGATAAGTATGATTCCGCAACAACCGCCAGTGTGGATGACGAATTGGCAGCCCTTAAGGCAAAGCTGGGCAAGTAATATGAATCATTCAGGGGTCGGATATGTTCCGGCCCCTTTTTTAGGAGGATACGATGGGACTTTTTGGCAATCAGTTTGCAAGTATAATCGAATGGAAAGAATTCCGGGATGATGTGATCTTCTGGAAGTGGAAGGATTCAGAGATCCGTAAGAAAAGCCGCCTGATTATTAAACCGGGCCAAGATGCGGTCTTTCTGTATAACGGCAGACTGGAGGGAATCTTTACGGACGAAGGCGATTACGAGATCGCCTCACAGATTGTCCCTTTTTTAAGTTCGCTTAAGAACTTTCGCTTCGGGTTCAATAATCCGCTTCGTGCTGAGGTCATATTTGTTAACACCAAGGAGTTCACCATGACTTGGGGAACCAAGAATCCGGTGTTGGTTCCTTTCCCGGGAGCGAGCGCAGGTGTGCCTATTCGGTGTTTCGGAACCTATGTAATGAAAGTCGATGATCTTGTGGCTATGATCGACAATTTGACCGGCGTCAAAGAAGTCTATACAGTCGATGATGTAAAGACGCGTGTGGATTCGATATTGGATCAGCTTTTAATGAAGTGGATTGCGCAGGAAGGCAAGTCTTTGATGGAGCTGCAAAATAATGCCGCGGCCATCGGAGAGGGAATCTGTACAGATCTGGATATGCAGCTGCTGAAGATCGGGCTGACCGTCTCACAGTTTAAGATCTCCAGCTTCAGCTATCCTAAGGGAGTTCAGGATCAGATCAATCAGGCTGCGGCGCAGAGTGTGATTCAGCCAACCGGTGGATTTTGCACCCAATGCGGCGCGCCTTTGCAGCCGGGCGCCCGTTTTTGCGCAAAATGTGGGAAAAAGGTCTGATTTGTTAACAAGCAGGGAATAATCTGTAAAGATTAAACTGTCCTTCTTGACAATAGTTCTGAAGTGTACTATACTGTTATCAAGTTCTTAAGAGAACAAATAATATGATAGGATTCGGATATGATACGTCTTGGAAAGGAAGGATAGTATGAAGAAAACAGGATGTTGGGCGCTGGCCTGCCTTATTGCAGTAGCAACAGTCTTTAGTGGCTGTGCTTCCAATGATGGAAAAGAAGCGGCCGAAGGGACGGTGCGTGTATTATTTGCATCTGCTGTGGTAGATTCGAGTGCAGCCGAAGAGTATGCCTCTAAACTGGCAGAGCGTTCGGATAAGATTCAGGCGGTAGAATGCAATACCATCAGTCTGGGAAATCAGTCTGATCCGACCATGTATATGGCAGGAACAATGAAGATCGCAGCCATGGTCGCCGGTAAAGAGATTGATGTGATCTTTTTTGATCGAGACGCCGCAGCGGCCGATGCACGCGCAGAAACCTTCTATGCGCTGGATGAGCTATTTTCCGCTGACGAATTAGCACAGATGCAGGATCGGCTGATCCGTTATCACCAGGTGGATACGGAAGGAAACGAATTGCAGGAAGAGACCGTGGATTGCGGGTTAGACTTGTCAGAGGATGCCGAGTTGACCAAAATCTTGAATTCCAGCAAGATCGGTGTGTATATAGTCGGAAATGCACAGAATCTGGATGCCGTCAAAGCATTGGTTCTCTCCTATTTGCAATAATGCTTGCAAAATATTCGAAATTCTCATCATGGATGTTTCCCGGAATTTTACGGGAGGCATCCATTTTGTTTTGACCTGAATCCTTCTATTGTTGATCCGACCTCCCCTAGAAGTCCGTCCCTCCACGATAAATGTACCAGATTTTCTTGAAAATCCGGAGAATCCCATAGAACTCTGGTACACCCAAAAGTCGCGCGCCCCTAAGTGTACCAGACATACTAAAAAATAAAAGAAGATTTTTAAGATCAAAAGAAATTCATAAAAGCAAGATCTGCTTAAGCGTGAAAAAATTTTGCGCATCGATAATAATGAAAAAATCTTGCGATAACATTGACAGATGGATTCTATGGATGTATAATGAAGAAAAGCTATGATGAAGACGGATTTGGTTGCGGACCATACAGAGAGTCAGGGAGGGTGGGAGCCTGGCGGGCAACAATCAAAGATCTATCCCTTCTGAGCTGAAATCCCCAAAGCCATGCGAGTAGGGATTTTCGTGTTGGCTGCGTTAATGTCTAGGGCTTGTCAGAGCTCGAAAAGAGGTGCATAAAAACGCACAATTTGAGTGGTACCGCGGAGTATATTAGACCCGTCTCAAAATCAGAGGCGGGTTTTATTTTATAGAAAAACAGGGGGCATCAAGATGAAATTGGACAAGAGAAAGATGTTGGTTATCAGTTTTATGTTATTTGCGTTGTTTTTTGGCGCTGGCAATTTGATTTTCCCACCGTTTTTGGGACAAAATGCCGGATCGAATACGCCTTGGGCGATGCTTGGTTTTTTAGCGACAGCAGTGGTATTGCCGGTACTGGGTGTGATCGTTGTAGCGAGGTTTGACGGCCTGGACCGGCTCGGCAGGCAGGTCGGAAAAAAGTTCTCGATTATTTTCACGGTATTGATTTATGCTTCGATTGGACCGGGTCTGGGAATTCCGAGAGCCGCATCGGTTCCGTTTGAGATGGCGGTTGCCCCATATTTACCGGCGGATGCGAGAGTTTCTCTTTGGTTGGCCGTGTGTTGACGCCAAGTCTGTTGGTTTTATTGATATTTTTGTTTGTGGCATTTCTCTTTCGAGGTAAGGCAGACGTTGCTAAGGCGCAGGAGGCATATCAAAAGGCTCCGTTTTTAAAAGGATTTACTGAAGGATATAATACGATGGACACGATAGCGGCATTGAATTTTGGACTGGTCATCGCGACAACATTGGGGTCGTTCGGCTTAAAAGAAAAAAAGGATAGGCTGCATCACACGGTTCTGGCGGGCATTTTTGCCGGGACGATTCTCGCACTGGTTTATATTATGCTGTCTTATATGGGCATGTGTAGTTCCGGTGTATATGAGATTCAGGAAAATGGCGCCTGGACACTGCGGTGCATTGTATATCAGGTCTTTGGAACGCCTGGCGCGGTCCTGTTAGCGGCCATTTTTACATTGGCCTGTCTGACAACCTGTGTGGGCTTGATCAATTCGATTTCTCAGTTTTTTTCAACGCTATTTAAAAAAGTTTCATATCGGCAATGGGTATGTATGATTACCTTTTTCTCATTTCTTGTCTGCAACTTGGGATTGAACGCGATTCTCAGTATTTCGATTCCAATACTGAATGCGATCTATCCTGTGGCAATTGTTTTGATTGTGTTGGGATTATCCCATCGCTTCTGGGAGAGAAACCGTTATACCTATCCGATGGTGATAACAGGGACGGGACTTATCAGCGTAATCTATGTCTTAGATGAAGCCCAACTTCCCATGGGACCCATCCTTACATTGGCGCAAAAGCTTCCGCTATATGAGATGGGGTTCGGATGGATTTGTGTCGCGGTTGCGATGATGGTATTGAGTATCTTGATAAATAGCAACAGGAGAGAGAAAAATACTTAATTATTATCAGTTTTTCTTATGCGAAAAGCGAAAAAGTCGAATTGAAAATGAGACGCGAATTCTGTATAATAAACGTATAAAATGGGAAAGGAGTTTTAATATGGATAAAATTAAGAAGAATTTTGGCTTCGGATGTATGAGACTGCCGATGAAGGACGGAGAAGTGGATATTCCTGAAACCAAGAAGATGGTGGATGCGTTTCTGGATGCGGGATTTAATTATTTCGACACGGCTCATGGCTATATCCAGGGCAGAAGTGAAAAGGCGTTGAAAGAATGTCTGACCAGCCGTTATCCGCGGGATCGGTATATTCTGACGGATAAACTGACGGGTAATTTTTTCAAGACGGAAGCGGATATCCGGCCGTTTTTTGAGAGTCAGCTGGAGGCATGCGGAGTAGAGTATTTTGATTTTTATCTGATGCATGCGCAGGGAGCAGGAAATTATGCGCATTATAAAGAATGTCATGCATATGAGAACGCGTTTGCGCTGAAGGCGGAGGGAAAGATACGCCATGTGGGAATCTCTTTCCATGATCGTGCGGAAGTCCTGGAACAGATTCTGACGGATTATCCGGAGGTTGAAGTCGTACAGATTCAGTTTAACTATGTAGACTATGAGGACCCGGCGGTTCAGAGTCGGAAATGCTATGAGGTCTGTCGGAAGTTCAACAAGCCGGTGATTGTTATGGAGCCTGTAAAGGGCGGAAATCTTGTGAACCTGCCGGAGGACGCCAAGGCTGTTCTGGAGGCGCTGCATGGCGGCAGTCCGGCGAGCTACGCTTTGCGTTTCGCGGCCAGCTTCCCTGGGATGATGATGGTATTGTCCGGTATGAGTAATATGGAGCAGATGCAGGATAATATTTCGTTTATGGCGGATTTCCAGCCTCTGAATGAAAAGGAACTGGACGCGGTTCGCCGCGTGCAGGAGATCTTCCGGAGCAAGCATCTGATTCCATGTACGTCCTGCCGCTATTGCACGGATGGATGCCCCAAGCATATCTCGATCCCGGATCTATTTGCGGTTATGAATACCAAACAGCTATATCATGATTGGAATGCGGATTATTATTATAATGTTGTCCATACGGCTCCGGGACGGAAAGCTTCCGATTGTTTGAAGTGCGGAAAATGTGAGAAGGTGTGTCCGCAGCATTTGCCCATCCGTAAGCTGTTGGAGGATGTGGCCGCAGAGTTTGAGAAGGCATAACAGGAGGTTGTAGCGTATGAACGGATCCCCAAGCAATGTACCTGACGCGATTCAAGTGCGAGGGGCAAGGGTACATAATCTAAAGAATATAGATGTCGATGTCCCACTGCATAAAATCGTGGGGATTGCAGGGGTCTCCGGCTCCGGAAAATCGTCCCTGGCATTGGGGGTCCTGTATGCCGAAGGCTCCAGGCGGTATCTGGAGGCACTCTCTACCTATACCAGGCGGAGAATGACACAGGCTGAAAAAGCGCAGGTGGACGATCTGCGTTATGTTCCGGCGGCGCTGGCATTGCATCAGCGCCCCGGGGTTCCGGGAATGCGCAGTACTTTTGGTACGTCAACGGAACTGCTGAATGTATTACGGCTGATGTTTTCGCGTTTGGCAAGCCATCGTTGTCCTAATGGGCATTATGTGCCGCCGACGATGAAAGTGGCAGCGGGCAAGGAGCTTGTCTGCCCTCAGTGCCAGGCCCATTTTTATCCGCCCTCAGCGGAGGAACTGTCCTTTAACAGCACTGGTGCGTGTCCGAACTGCGATGGTACCGGTGTGGTTCGGGTGGTAGATGAGTCAACATTGGTGCCGGATGATTCACTCTCCATTGATGAAGGCGCGGTTGTGCCGTGGCAGACCTTGATGTGGTCGCTGATGAAGGAGATTGCCCGAAAAATGGGAGTACGGACGGATGTACCATTTCGGGAACTGACGGATAAGGAGAAGGAGATTGTATTCCACGGCCCGGCTGATAAGGTTCATATGCTGTATCAAAATTCTAAGACCGGAGCGGCCGGAGAGATGGATTTTACGTACTTTAATGCGGTGTATACCGTTGAGAATGCCCTGGCCAAGGTGATGGACGAGAAGGGGATGAAACGTGTAGAACGTTTCATCAAGCAGTGTACTTGTCCGGATTGCGGTGGTTCCAGACTTTCCGAGCGGGCGAGAGCGCCCAAGGTCGCCGGAATCACGCTGCCGGAGGCCTGCCGTATGACACTTTCTGATTTAGCTAAATGGATAGACTGTGTTCCGGAGTCCTTGCCGGCGGAGATGCAGACAATGGCAGAGAGTATCTGCGACTCTTTTCGAGGAATGGCAGTACGTCTGTTGGAATTGGGACTGGGATATCTGACACTGGAACGGGAAGCCGCTACGCTTTCTACCGGCGAGCGCCAGCGGGTGCAGCTGGCCCGATCGGTGCGCAATCGCACGACGGGCGTGCTTTATGTACTGGATGAGCCTTCCATTGGCCTGCATCCTTCTAATATCGAGGGATTACGCGGCGTGATGCGGGATCTGATGGCGGACGGCAATTCCATTGTTTTGGTGGATCACGATACCCAGATTCTAAAAGGGGCGGATTGGCTGATTGAGATGGGACCGGAAGCCGGAGAAAAGGGCGGTACGGTTATCGCACAAGGAACGGTAGAGGAAGTCGCCGCCAATCCTGGTTCCAGAATCGGCGGATTCTTATCGGGAAAACAATCCATGCAAGTCAGAGAAAAAATAGCTGCGGAGCGCTTATTTGAGCTGGGTATGATTGAGATGAGCACGGATACGATCCATACCGTAAAGCCGCTGAAGGTGCGGATACCGCGAGGACGTCTTACAGTCGTTACCGGAGTCTCCGGTTCCGGCAAAACTACAATGGTTCTGGAGAGTTTGATTCCGGGGCTTGAGGCAGCGATTCACGGGGAGAGGCTTCCCAGTCATGTAAAGTCTGTCGCGGCTCAAGGAATCGGACAGGTAAAGTTAATCGACGCGACGCCGATCGGTATCAATATCCGCTCTACCGTAGCAACCTATGCCGGAGTTCATGATGAACTACGCAAGATTTATGCCAAGACACAGGAGGCCAGGCAGCACGGCTATACGGCCGGAGACTTTTCGTACAATACCGGAAAGCTTCGGTGTCCTACATGTGATGGGACGGGATCGATCAGCCTGGATATCCAGTTTTTACCGGATGTAGAGGTGGTTTGTCCGGATTGCGGCGGTTCAAGATATGGTAAAGATGCGTCACTCGTAAAGAGAAGAGAGTATACATTGCCGCAGATTATGGAGATGAGTGTAGAGTGCGCTTGGTCGGCGTGCAGTGACCTGAAGCTCGTATCCAGACGTCTGCAGACATTATCAGAATTGGGGTTAGGATATCTGACATTGGGAGAAGCTACCCCCAGCCTGTCCGGCGGCGAGGCGCAGCGGCTGAAGCTGGCAAGTGAAATGGGCAAGGGACAGTCAGATACGGTTTTTGTATTTGATGAGCCGACAATCGGACTCCATCCGCTGGATGTGAGGACGCTGCTGACAGTCTTTCAGAAGCTGATCGATCTTGGAGCGACTGTCATCGTAATCGAACATGATCTGGATCTGATCCGTAACGCGGACTATGTGATCGATATGGGACCCGGAGGCGGAGAGGAGGGCGGTCAGATCGTAGTTTGCGGAACACTGGAGCAGGTGAAGAAATGTGACAGGAGTATTACCGGAAAATATATCTAACATCCGGAATCTTGACAAAGCGTACCCGATACGCTATACTATAACACGGAGTGAAAGCCGGACGCGAAGACGCAGAGTAAAACCCGAGAAAAGGGATACTCTGCGTCTTTTTGTAATGTAAGGAGGAAACTATGGAAGACAAAAGCAGTATTACAGCACTTATGAGCGCATTTGGACGGGCATTTCATGCCGAATATGAAGAATACCCCGTGTTTCGGGACGATCTGGCCAGGGAATGGATGACAGCGGAGGAATATGCTGCGCTGCAAAGCTATGTTCTTGGCGGAGCTTCGTTTTTCGAACCGGAAACGGATTGGAATCAGTATGAGAGGCGGGAGATTCTTCGGCACATTGTGAATGTCCATCTGGCTCCGTCACCGTTATGCCGCGCGGCCTACGCGGAAAAAATATTAAGAAATGAACTTCAAACGGGAACCAGGCAGTATGTTATTTTAGGCGCAGGTTATGATACAGTCGCTTTTCGGGAAAAGGAACTTCTGTCGCCCTGCAAGGTGTTTGAGGTAGATCATCCGCTGACTCAGGCGGATAAAAAGATGAGGATCCAGCGGGCCGGCTGGGACATTCCGCAGAATCTGACGTGGGTTCCGGTAGACTTTACCAAAGACGTATTGGAGGAAAAACTCCTTGCATGCGGATTTGATCAAACGGTGAAAACGTTTTTTTCATGGCTCGGTGTAACTTATTATCTTACAGTCGAAGCAATCGAAAAAATGCTCGACGGGTTATCCGGCATATGTGCTGAAGGAAGCGCGGTGGTGTTGGACTATCCGGATGAAAATTTTTTAACGGCTACGGAAAAGAGGGTGCAAAACACAATCCAGATGGCGATGGCAGGCGGAGAAGCGATGAAGTCTTCCATTTCTTATGCAGAGCTTGAAAAGCTTCTGGCTCGGCATGGATTTCTTATCTATGAGCATCTGACGCCGGATGAGATCCAAAGAGAGATCATCGAAGCGTCCGGGGCAGAGATGAAAGCCTTTGAGCATGTCAACTACTGTTTAGCGGTCAGAAAAAGATAAAAATACGGTGTGGTCCCATGATAGGAGCCACACCGTATTGTATTTACCAGGTAAGAACCTCATGTCCCTGTTCTGTGACGAGGACTGTCAGTTCCCATTGGGCGGACGGCTTGTGATCTGAGGTATAAACTGTCCAGCCGTTGGAAGAACTGATATAGAACCCGGCGCGTCCCATATTGATCATGGGTTCGATCGTGAAGACCATACCGGGAACCATGAGCATTCCTGTGCCGGGTTTGGTAACATAACCTACCCAGGGATCCTCATGGAATTCAAGGCCTACGCCATGTCCGCCGATTTCACGGACCACACTGTAATTGTTTTTCTTGGCGTGACGGTATACTGCGTCACCTACATCGCCAAGAAAGTCCCAGGGACGCACCTGTTCCAGTCCCAGCTGTGTGCATTCATAAGCTGTCTGTACCAGGTGCGCGTTTTCCGGGGGAACATTTCCAATGCAGAACATACGGGACGAATCTGAATAATATCCGTCGTAGATCGTGGAAACATCTACATTGATGATATCTCCGTCCTGCAGGATCTCCTTCTGCGAAGGGATACCGTGGCAGATTACGTCATTGATGGAGGTGCAGACGCTTTTAGGGAAGCCCTCATAGCCGAGGGGCGCAGGGATCCCTCCCATGTCTGTGGTTTTTTGATACACCCAACGGTCAATCTGCGCGGTCGTGATACCGGCTCGGATATTGTTGGAGATAAAATCCAATACAGCAATATTGATCTGACTGCTCCGACGGATTCCCTCAATCTGTTCCGGCGTCTTAAGAAGCCGAGCCGGAGGAACAATATGTCCGAGAGAATGGTAGTAAGCAATCTGATCGCGCAGATGCGCCGGATACGGAACAGGGTTTTTCTTCATGTTGGTGACTTCTTTCTATTTATTCGGTTACACGGATCTGGAAGGACTTGAAGACTCCGTCGCCCTTTTCCGCAAACATGGCGAACATCGTGCCGGTGAAGGTCATGGTCTTGGTTCCTTCGGTGGAGAGACCTGCGTTATGACCGGAGCCCAGAGTAACGAGTTCTCCGTCCTTTTCCTGATAGGAGAAAGTATATTTCTCGCGGTCAGAATCGATAATCAGACGGATATCACCGTTTGCAGATACCTTGCGGCGCGTAATCTCAACCGTCATATCATGAATGCTCTTGGTGAAGCCCACATAAGTATCCTCTCCGTCGCAGGACAGATAGATATCATAATGATAATCATTATTATAATATGCGGAGATACCGGCGCGCTGCGCATGCGTTGCGGAAGCGTCCATGGCAGCCTCTACATGTGTGCAGAAAGCAGGCTGTTGGGTGCTCAGAATCGTGGGAGAGGTGCCGGGCTCAGAGATCGTGATATCCGTTCCCTTCAGCGTCAGAGTACCGGCCTTGGAATCCAGAACAAAATTGTCAGGATTGGGATTGCGGGTATAGACAAAATGAGGATCCAGCTCTTCACGGTGCAGATCCAGCGTCAGATCATGGGATACGGGCTGAGGATCCGCAGGCAGAGGACCATCCATCGTCAGATTGACATGACCATCAATTCCGATGATGGGCCAGCCGTCTTCTGTCCAATGCACCGGGGCCAGGAAAGTCTCACGTCCGAGATTATGCAGCAGAGCATGGCTGAAGTTACGGTAAGCAAGGCAAACAGCCCACCAGTTGCCATTCTGGTCTTCTACCAGATCAGCGTGACCGGTTGCCTGGATCTCATAGTTCTTACGGGAAATATGGCTCAGGATCGGGTTGTAGGGGCACTGCTCATAAGGCCCCCAGATAGAATTGGAGCGCAGAATGTTCTCATGATGTCCATATTCGGTGCCGCCCTCGGCTGTCATCAGATAATACATTCCATTGATTTTGTAGAGGTGCGGACCTTCGGTGCAAGAACCGCCGCAGCCGGAGCTGATAATCTTCTTTTCGGAGAGGATTTCTCCGGTCATAGGATTGATCGCGAAAGCGACGATTCCGCGTACGTCATTGATGCGTCC
>CAVGBV010000053.1:11236-18270 GCA_963627615.1 Alloprevotella sp. | reverse complement strand
ACCTCCCCCAGAAGTCCGTCCCTCCACGAAAAATCTACCAGATTTTCTTGAAAATATGGAGAATTCTGGTACACTGAAGGGCCTCACTCTCCAAAGTGTACCAGATTATTCCCAAAATCCAGAGAAACCTATAAAACTCTGGTACACCTAAAATTCTTAAATGTTCCAGAGTTTTAACGCGAAGGCTTCTGTATCCAGAAAATCGGGTAAAAGAACCAGATATCCATGGTCTGTCTTTTGAAAGGGAAGGAATTGATGATTGGACAGAAGGGTGATCTGGCCAATAGGAGTATGATGGCGGAGGGGGAGCTGTCAAAAGGACCTGATGATCTGCCGGAACCCCGAGAATGATGGCATATAGGGACGAATCTTTGGTGGTATAGCGGATATCTGAGGATGTGAGAAGATGGATTGTATCTTCTTTGGCGATGCCAGTAAGCAGTTGTTCATTGATCTTTTTCTGATTAAAGTCGCTTTCGGCAATTTGCGTTGGCCCTTCGCCATATGTGATATAGGGACGGGTATCATAGATGGCTTCGCCATTTTTCTGAAGCCATGCGCCGACGGATTTCAGGGTCTTAATGGCATCCGGATGAAAGCTGCCATCGGCCTGAGGTCCGACGTTCAGCAGAAGGTTGCCGTTTTTGGAGACAACATCGGCGAGTTGCTGAATGATGTGACCGGCAGATTTGTATTTGGGATTCTGAGCGATGCACCAGGTAACATTATCTTCCAAGCGGTCATCCGTTTGCCATGGAAAATCCATGCATTGTGTAAAGCGGCCGCATTCCAGATCCTTTATACCGCTGCTGGCAGGAAAATCCTCTTGTTTATAGGTTAAAATGCCGTGGGGACAGGATTCGTAGAAATGATGGATGATTTGCCGTTTGTAGGAGGGACCGATAATGTTGGCACGGCTGTCAAAATATAGGGCATCCGGAGCGTATTGGTCAATCACTTCCAAAACCTTGTCGCGCCAGATCCGGTTGAACGCAGCATTCGGTAGACGATAGGGCATGTATCGGTTGGTTTCCAGCGGCAGGGCCGGACCATAAAAAATCTCGTTGGCCGGATCATAGACATCCGCGTCCGGATCGGTGGACATGAACCATCCCCAGAGCCATTGGTGATGAAAGGTCGCAAGTGTGCGAATACCGCGCTTTTTCAGCGAGGAAAAACATTCGCCAACGATATCTCTGTGGGGTCCGGTCTGTACGGAATTGATGGGGTTGACACGGCTGTTCCAAAGAGAATAGTTGTCGGCATGTTCGCTTACTGGACCGGCATAACGGGCCCCGGCAAGCTGGGCGAGGTCGGCCCAGGCATCTGGGTCAAATGCGTCCCCGGTAAACATCGGAATAAAATCTTTGTAGCCAAATTGAGACAAGCTCCCGTAGTGTTCCAGATGATATCGGTGCTGTTCTGTATGGCCGGCATACATATTACGGGAATACCATTCATTCTGATATGCAGGGACACTATAAGGTCCCCAATGAAAGAAAAGACCGAATTTTGCGTCCCGAAACCAGTCGGGGCAGGTGTGCGGCATCATCGGCGCACCTTTTTGGGCGGTGGAGTGGTGAAGCGGGAGCCGACCCGGGGCAGAAGCCGGATCATGGCGGAAAGAACCAGATAGAGTATGAGAATTTCCACCGGAAGCATTGCCAGGTTCTTCAGGATCCGAGGACCCAGAATGGCCCAGAAGGCTTTGCCGTATACGATCGAATACCAATAAGTTCCAAGTAAAATATTGATAAAAAAGTTAACGCAGAATTTTGCAAAAATACATCTTGTAACAGAAGTTTTGTTCTTATAGAAAAAGATTCCGTAGACAACGCCTCCTAAAATAGCGGATAGCGTGTAGCCGGGGAAAAAGGCTCCGTCAGATGGAGTAATAAAGTATTTGATGATATCGCCGAGGCCCGCAGCGGCCCCGCCCATGACGGGCCCGAAAAGCATTCCGAGCATGGCTGTCGCCAGATAGGCAAAACCGATTTTGAACGGGGGGATCCGGATGGAGAAGTAGGACAGGACAACACTGAGAGCCAGAATCATGGCGGCTCCGATCAGGTTGGAAAGACGGGAAAACTCCCGTACGCTGCCGGAAAATGTCCCGGGTATATCACGAAAAAATTGCAGAAAACTGCGAAGAGACGGCTTCTCCATGAAAACAACCCTCTTTCTGAATAAGTAATGAAATGTCTGCTAATCATTGTATCAAAAGAATGGAAGGCCGTCAACCGGAAGAAGAAAAAGATATGACGAATTCTGTGGAAAAGGAAGGACGTATTTTGTCAAAAGCAGGTAGAATTCCATAAAAAATAGGCAATTTTAAAAATTGAATTGACAATTTCTAGGATTATTGGTATAACATTACTAAGGCTGTAATGGCCTGATAAATCGTAGGAGGAATCAATTATGAAGCTGAAAAGTTCCAGCATGAAGCAGGCAGGAGTGTTTCTGGGCGGTTTGTTGTTTGGTACGGCGGGAATCAAGCTGCTGTCCAGCAAGGATGCTAAGAAGCTGTATGCACATTGCACGGCGGCATTTTTGAGAGCCAAGGACTTTGTGATGAAGACCACAACGACGGTGCAGGAGAACGCAGAAGATATTCTGGCTGAGGCGAAAGAGATCAACGAGAAGAGAGCGGAGGAAGAGGCCGTTAACGTAATCGAGGCTGAAGAAGAGACGCAGGAGAACGAATAAGAAAAACGGGGCTGAGATGCAGCCCCGTTTTCTGAAATTGGCTTCGAGGAGGTACTATAAATGAAATATACGATTCAGCATGAGATACGCGGCAGAATGCGCGTACACCTGGCACAGTCCAAGATGACTTGTCAGGAAGCGGATACGCTGCAGTATTTTCTGGAGAAACAGGAGGGCGTCCGCCGGGCCAAGATCTATGAGCTGACGGCCGACGCGACGATAGAATTTGAGCCTGCCAAACGGGCGGATGTGGTGAGAAGGCTCAGCCAGTTCCGCTATGAGAACTATCCGGCACCGCAGGAGATTCTGGACAGCTCTTCCAGAGCGCTGAATGCAGAGTATAGGGAGAGACTGATTCAGAAGTTTGTATTGCGTTTTTGCCGTAAGGCACTGCCGTATCCGATCCGGACGGCCTATACGATTCTGAAATCCATCCCTTATATATTCAAGGGACTGAAGTGCCTGGGCAAGGGTAAGCTGGAGGTGCCGGTTCTGGATGCGACGGCACTGACGGTTTCCATGGTGCGCGGAGACTTTAAGACAGCCAGCTCTGTCATGTTCCTGCTGGACATCGGCGAGCTTCTGGAAGAGTGGACCCATAAAAAGTCCGTAGGGGATCTGGCAAGAAGCCTGTCGTTAAATGTAGAAAAGGTGTGGCTGAAGGATGGGCAGCAGGAGATTCTGGTAGAGGCCGGAAAAATCGTACCCGGAGATCAGGTTGTCGTACACATGGGCGGCATGATTCCTTTTGACGGCGAGGTAGTTGATGGCGAAGCCATGGTCAATCAGGCCTCTATGACCGGAGAGAGCATGCCGGTCAAGAAGAGCCGTGACAGCTATGTATACGCCGGTACGGCAGTGGAGGAAGGCGAGCTGACTCTCTGCGTCAAGGAAGTCTCGGGTTCAACTCGTGTGGAAAAAGTAATTCGGATGATCGAAGAGTCGGAAAAGCTAAAGTCCGCGGTCGAGAGCAAGGCGGAGCATCTGGCCGACCGTCTGGTGCCATATACCTTCCTGGGTACAGGCGCTGTGTGGCTTCTGACCCGCAATGTGACCAAGACTCTGGCGGTGCTGATGGTAGACTTTTCCTGCGCTTTGAAGCTAGCCATGCCGATTACCGTATTGTCGGCGCTGAGAGAGTCCAATTCGCATTCCATCACGGTTAAGGGCGGAAAGTATATGGAAGCGGTAGCGGAAGCAACAACTATCGTATTTGATAAGACCGGTACGCTGACCAAGGCAAGGCCGACCGTACAGTCCGTGATTCCGTTTGGAAGCGGTACAGCCGATGAAATGCTGCGGGTTGCCGCATGCCTGGAAGAGCATTTCCCGCATTCCATGGCTAAGGCCGTGGTAAGGGCCGCTAAGGAGCGCAACCTGGAACATGAAGAGATGCATTCTAAGGTAGAGTATGTGGTTGCCCACGGTATCGTTTCGCATATCGGGGAACATCGGGTGATCATCGGAAGCTATCATTTTGTATTCGAGGATGAGAAGTGCACCATTCCGGCCGGATATGAACAATGCTTTGAGGAGAGGCCCAAGCAGTATTCTCATTTGTATCTGGCAATTGACAGTGTGCTTGCCGCGGTGATCTGTATTGAAGATCCGCTGCGGGAAGAAGCGCCGGATGTTATCCGAGAGCTGCGACAGGTCGGGTTCCAGAAGATTGTCATGATGACAGGGGACAGTGAACGAACGGCTGCGGCGATTGCGGAACAGGTAGGCGTGGACGAATACTATTCGGAAGTACTGCCGGAAGACAAAGCGAGGTTTGTGCAGAAGGAACGCGAGGCCGGACATGTGGTTGTCATGGTCGGAGACGGTATCAATGATTCTCCGGCACTGTCTGCCGCCAATGTCGGTATTGCCATCAGCGACGGAGCGGAGATCGCAAGACAGATCGCGGATATTACGATCGCTGCGGATGATCTGCGTGAGATCATCACATTGAAGAAGCTGAGCATTGCGATGATGAAGCGGATTCACCGCAATTACCGAAGGATTCTCGGCATCAATGGCGGCCTGATCCTTTTGGGCGTAGGCGGTATCATCCAACCGACAACGTCAGCGATGCTGCATAATACTTCCACGCTGTTGATCGGTATGGAGAGTATGAAAAATCTGCTGCCGTAAAAAGAATAAACGACTGCGGTACACGATCCGGTGTACCGCAGTTTTTGTATAGAGGACGGAGTTTCTTGGGTTGAACAATCGAACAGAGTATGATATAATGAAAATTGGCTAGAAAAATGGATGATGCTGTCAGGAGGAGAAAATATGGCAAGACTGCTGATTCAGAACGGAATTCTGCTGGACCCTGCCCAGAATATCGCGGACAGGCGGGATCTGTATATTGAAGATGGTGTGGTGCGTAAGGTAGCGGAGACGATCGCGGATGTGCCGGAGGACACGCAGGTCATAGACGCTGCGGGCTGCTGGGTTATGCCGGGACTCATCGATCTGCATGTGCATTTTCGGGATCCGGGTCTGACGTATAAGGAATGCATTCGGACCGGCAGCATGGCTGCTGCTGCGGGCGGTGTGACGACAGTTTGTACGATGCCCAATACCAAGCCTGTAGTGGACAGTGTGGAGATTGTGGAATATATCAAGAACGAGGCGGCTAAGGCTCCGTATACGCATGTATTGCCGATCGCGGCCGTGACAATGGGACAGAAGGGCAAGGAAATTGTCGATCTGGAAGCCCTGAAAGCGGCAGGAATCTGCGCTGTCAGCGAGGACGGCCGATCGGTCTCGGACGCGCGCCTGATGAAGGAAGCGATGAAGCGCTGCGCCGCCCTGGATATACCGATTTTTGATCATTGTGAGGAAGAGAGCCTGGCCGGAGGCTGTATCAATGACGGAGAAGTCTCGGAGAAGCTGGGACTGCCCGGACTTTCCCGCGACGCGGAAAATGTCATGACGGCCAGAGAAGTGCTGCTGGCGGATTCTACCGGAGTCCGGCTGCATATCTGTCATGTAAGCGCCAAGGAGAGCGCGTGGATTCTGCGCTCCGCCAAGGAACACGGAAGCCGGGTGACAGCGGAGATCGGTCCGCACCATTTCGCCTTGAGCGATGAGGATATTCTGCGGGAGCCGCACTCAAAGTACAAGATGAATCCGCCTCTGCGGACGCCGGCAGATGTTGAAGAGATGAAGCGGGCATTGGCGGACGGGACACTGGACGCGATCGCGACGGATCACGCGCCGCACAGTGCAGAGGAAAAGACAGCGGATCTGCGCAAATCAATGAACGGCATCATTGGATTGGAGACATCCTGGGCCGTTGCTAAAAAAGAACTCGTGGATACAGGAATCCTGACGCCGTCCCAGCTTGTAGAGAAGATGAGTCTGAATCCTGCCAGGATCTTAAGGATTCCCAAGGGGACGCTTGCGGAGGGATGCTGCGCGGATCTGTGTATTGCCGATCCGAATGAAGAATATACGGTGAGCGGACCGTTCTATTCCAAAGCCTCCAACACGCCGTTTATCGGCTGGAAGATGAAGGGACGGATCCGAACGACCATATTGGAAGGAAAAGTAATCTATCAGGACTATCAAATGCTTCTAAAGGAGGAAGAAATCAATGATTGACCGTTTAATGGAAAAAATTCGGGAGACCGGCAATCCGACAGTGGTGGGTCTGGACCCGCGTCTGAATATGATTCCGGAATACATTAAGGAGGAAGCATACGCGCAGTACGGAAAGACGCCGGAAGGCGCGGCGGAAGCCTTTTTCCGTTTCAACCAGGAGATCATTGACGCGGTCTATGATCTGATTCCGGCAGTCAAGCCGCAGGTTGCCATGTATGAGATGTATGGCGCGGCTGGTATGGCGGCATATATACGGACGATAGAATATGCCCGCTCCAAGGGACTGATCGTTATAGGCGACATCAAGCGCAGTGACATCGCTTCCACGGCGGAGGCTTACGCGGCGGGACATATCGGACGCGCGGCGGTAGAGGATCAGGAATACGAGATTTTTCATGAGGACTTTGTAACGCTGAATCCGTATCTGGGTGTGGAATCCGTGGAGCCGTATTTCGCTCCGATGAAGAAGTATGATAAGGGAATCGTGGTGCTGGTCAAGACATCCAATCCCGGAAGCGGTCAGATTCAGGACCTTCCGGCAGGGCCGGAGGGGAAGCCCCTCTATGAGATCGTCGGCGGACTTCTGGAGGAGTGGGGTAAGGATTTCCGAGGGAAATACGGATACTCTGATGTGCTGGCAGTTGTGGGCGCGACGCATCCGGAACAGGGCAAGCGTCTGCGTGAGATTTTGCCGCACACATTCTTCCTGGTACCCGGATATGGAGCGCAGG
>CAVGBV010000053.1:2182-11177 GCA_963627615.1 Alloprevotella sp. | reverse complement strand
GAGCGCAGGGAGCGACGGCGCAGGATTTGCGCGGCTGCTTCGATAAAAACGGAGAGGGCGCCATTGTCAATTCTTCCCGCGGAATCATCGCGGCATGGAAGAAGGAAAAGTATGCGGAGGGCCTGGCAGAAAGAGAATGGGCGCAGGCGTCCCGCAGAGCGGTTTTGGATATGAAAAAGGATTTGAATTCCGTATTATAATTAAAGGAGAAGCGCGATGTTCTGTGACTATGTATCAATTCACAGCCAGGAAGAGATGGCCCCGGGCATCTACCGTATGGTGCTGGAAGCGCCGGAAGCGGCGGCAGCAGCGGCTCCGGGTCAGTTTGTCAATCTGTATGTGAATAATCCATCTATGTTGTTGCCAAGACCGATCAGTATCTGCGAGGCCGATCCGGAGACAGGACTTCTGACACTGATCTATGCGGTGGTCGGACACGGAACGGACGAGCTGGCAGGATATACCGCCGGAACCCGGCTGCGTCTGATGGGGCCTTTGGGAAATGGATTTCCTCTGGAACGCGCCGGGCAGGAGTCGGTGCGTGAGATTCTGCTGGTAGGAGGCGGACTGGGAATTCCGCCCATGCTCTTTCTCGCCAGAAAGCTGCATGAATTATACCCGGAAAAGGGAATCCGGATCTTTAACGGATTCCGTTCCAAGCCATGGATCGAAGAGGAGTTCATGCCGTACGGCGAGATATTTAATGCCAGTGATGACGGTCGGTCCGGATTTATGGGCAATGTGATCGACGCGATGGAATACAAAATGATCTTTACCGATGAAAATATCAAAGCACTGCTCTATACCTGCGGTCCGCTGCCGATGATGCGGGCGATACAGAAGTGGCAGCAGGGCTACAACATGGAGATCTGGTTCTCTCTGGAAGAACGGATGGGCTGCGGTTTCGGAGCCTGCGCCGGATGTCCCGCCAAGCTTCGGATGCCGGACGGCAGTGTGGCAAGAAAGGGCGTATGCAAGATGGGCCCTGTATTTCCGGGAGAGGATGTGATTTTTGAATGAAGAAGATCAATCTGGCAGTCAATCTGGCAGGCGTCACGCTGAAGAATCCGGTGGTGACGGCTTCCGGAACATTCAATCCGCAGGCACACAGTCAGTTTTATGATCTGTCGCTTCTGGGAGGCGTTACGCTGAAGGGCGTCGCGGATGTTCCCTGGCCGGGCAATCCGACGCCAAGAATCGCGGAGACATATGGCGGCATGCTGAACTCCGTAGGATTGCAGAATCCGGGCATAGACGCGCTCAAGGCGCAGGACCTGCCTTTTATGCGGCAGTTTGATACTCGGGTCATTGTCAATACCGCCGGACATTCGGTGGAAGAATATTGCCGTGTTTCAGAAGCGCTGCAGGACGCGGAGGGCGTGGATCTTGTAGAGCTCAACATCTCCTGCCCCAATGTAAAGGAAGGCGGCGTAACCTTCGGTACCGATCCCAAGATGGTGGAGAAGGTAGTAGGAGCCGTGAAAAAGTGTACGCGTCAGCCGCTGATTGTTAAGCTAAGTCCCAATGTGACGGACATTACGGAGATCGCGAGAGCCGCTGAGGCTGCGGGAGCGGACGCATTGAGTTTGATCAATACGTTATTTGGCATGCGGATCGATATCTATCGCCGCCGGCCGGTGCTGGCACAGAAGATGGGCGGATTCTCCGGACCGGCAGTCAAGCCTGTCGCCGTTCGGATGGTATATCAGGTGCATAAGGCGGTACAGATTCCGATCCTGGGCATGGGCGGTATCATGACAGGCGAGGATGCGGTAGAGTTTATCATGGCCGGCGCGACAGCGGTAGCAACAGGAACCGCCAATCTGGTGGACCCCAAGGCTCCGGTTCGGATCATAGAAGAGATGCGAAGCGTAATGGAAAAAATGGGCGTGGACGATATCAATTCGCTGCGCGGCATTATAGAATAATAAAAAAAGAGGGGTGTCAAATGAAAGTATTGGATTTACCGTTGGAGGAAGAGCTGGGAGAAGGCAAACCGCACCTGGTTGCGTATCTGCGGGAGCTCATGCCGGGAGAAGGTCCGGATCATCAGATCCCGGCAGTTGTAGTCTATCCGGGCGGCGGATATAAGCATCTGTCTCCCAGAGAGGCAGACCCGATTGCCATGGAGTTCGCAGGAAGAGGATATCATGTATTTATCCTGTATTACAGTCTGGATCCGAGAAGATATCCGGCTCCGCTGCTGGATGGAGCCAAGGCGCTCAATCTGATTCGTGAGCACGCGCAGGAGTGGCACGTGGATCCGGATCGGATCGCGGTCTGCGGATTCTCGGCAGGAGGACATGCCGCGGCACTTTTGAGCTGTCTCTGGAATGATCCTGTGATTAAGCAGGCGGGCTTGTCCAATGAAAAGGCAAGGCCGAACGCGGCGATTCTGGGATATCCGGTTATTACTTCCGTAAAGGACAGCTGTCACGAGGGCTCCTTCCAGTGCCTTCTGGGCGAAAAGGCCGAAGGACCGATGCGGCAGGCAATGGCCCTGGAAACCCGGGTCAATGATCAGAATCCGCCGACCTTCTTGTGGCATACGGCAACAGATCAATCCGTTCCGGTGGTCAGCAGTCTGTGGATGGCGCAGGCACTGGTGGATCACAAGATCCCTGTAGAATTGCATATTTTCCCGGAAGGACCGCATGGTCTGTCTCTGGCCAACCGCAGAACCTCCGCAGGCGGAGAGATGAAGGAGCGTCCGGAAGTGGAACAATGGATGGAGCTGTGCTGTGACTGGCTGGGGAGAACCTTTGGAGAGGAGACGGAGAGATGAAGATACTGACACTGCCTTTGGAAGAGAGCATGGGAGAAAATAAGCCGTATCTGCGCGCTTTTTTGCAGGATAAGATGCCCGCGGATCCGCCGGAATACGCACTGCCGGCCGTAGTTGTGTGCCCGGGCGGTGGCTATACACATCTGTCCCCGAGAGAGGGAGAACCGATCGCCATGGCGTTTGCGGCCAAGGGATATCAGGTATTTATATTGTACTATAGTCTGCTGCCGAAGGTATTTCCGCAGCCGCTGCTGGACGCGGCCAAGGCGATGTCCATGATCCGCAGCCACGCGCAGGAATGGTCCGTGGATCCGCATAGGATCGCGATGTGCGGCTTTTCCGCAGGTGGCCATCTGACCGCGGCGCTCAGCACCCTGTGGAAGGACCCGGTGATCACACAGGCAGGACTCGTGCCGGAGGAAGTCCGTCCGGACGCGGCGATTCTGGGCTATGCGGTGATGTCGGAGGCAGGAGGCAAGATATTGCGCAGCCGCCTTGTTGAGGGCAGTTTTGCGCCGGAGACTTCAGACCGTGCGTCCAATCTGCCGCAGTATGTGACAGAAGACAACCCGCCGACCTTCTTATGGCATACGGCAACGGATCAGACCGTGCCCGTGGCCAACAGTCTGCTGATGACGCAGGCGCTCTATGAGCATCATGTCCCGGTAGAGCTGCATGTCTTCCCAAGAGGCCAGCATGGATTGGCTCTGGCAACAGAGTGGACCATGAATGGCAATCCGGATATGGTGCTTCCGGAAGTCGCGCGTTGGGTGGATTTGTGCTGTGACTGGCTGAAGAGAACCCTGCCGGACGCGTAAATCATACGATAATACAAAAAAGAGCCGTATTCTGGGGAATACGGCTCTTTTCGTATGCAGAATCAAACATGGAACAGGGACAGGAAACTGTTCAGCCCCACGGTGACAATGAGAAGATAGGCAATATAGATGGCCAGCATCAGGATTCCCTGCCAGCGGCTGAAGCGTTTGTTTTTGAGTGTAGGCAGCACGGCGATCAGTGTTACCAGGATGGCAACCGGAAAATCCAGATAAATATTCTGGTAAGAAACCGGCAGCTGTCCACCATAGACAAAGGAACAGACAGCAAGAATCAGTGTGGTATCAATGATATTGGCTCCGAGTACGTTACCGACGGACATTGCTGACTGCTTTTTTACAAGAGAGGTGATGGCTGTGACCAGTTCCGGCAGGGATGTGCCGACGGCGACAATCGTAACGCCGATCAAAGCTTCTGATACGCCCCAGGATGCCGCAATCTGGCTGCCATTGTCCACCAGAAGCTGGGAACCGGCAACGATACATACGGCGCCGACGATAACCCGCAGGATGTTCAGACATACGGATTTTTTATCGGTTTTAGGAGCGGCGGCGTCTGTCTCCGATGCGGGACATTTTTTGGCGGAACGGATATTCTCGATAATATAAAAGAGAAAAATGGTGATCAGAGCAAATGCTCCTGCCAGCGGAAAATGTCCGCTGAGGGAAAAGAGACATAGTACGCATGTGGCAGCCAGGAGCAGCAGTCCCTTCGGCGCGAAGTCCTTTCGATTGATGGAGATAGGCATAAAAATAATGCTGATCGCCAGTATGAGCGCGGTGTTGCAGATGACAGAGCCGATGCCGTTGCCGATCGCCATACCAACCTTGTCTTCGGATTCGGCAATATAATTCTCGACTTCAGAGATCAGGATACTGTGCCCCTCCAGCGCGGCAATGGTCGATACGATAATCTCCGGAAGGGTTGTAGCAAGGCTGACAATGGTCGCGCCAATAATGAACTGGGGGATCTTGGTGACTTCAGCGATCCAGACAGCGCCGTCCACGAAGTAGTCGCCGCCTTTTACGATGAGCACAACACCCAGTACAAACAGCAGATACATCCAATAGTTTTCCATTACGTTTCCTCCTGAAAGTGATTTGTCATAGGCATAAAAAAAGCGTATGGCTCAAACAGTCCATACACCGAAAGACTGCATGCACAATGACAGATTGTACATGAGTCTCATTAATTAAGATATGCCAGGCAACACAGCCAGTATGTTGACATACCACGCTTTCAAGCGCCAACTACTCCCTCATTCCATGGGATGATATCATATTCCGCAAGCTGTGTCAAGTGTTTTTTTCAATGGAATATCCAGGACAACTCCTTCATATATTGCTGTATCCGAAAAGAAGGAGTGAGAGTATGCGCGTATTTCGTGAGATCGACGCAGGGCAGAAGAGTCCGGTGCGGCCGGAAGAGAAGCTGCCTTCCATAGAGATGGAAAACCGATGGAGGGGGCCGCGCTATACGCCGGAGGAATATCATAGGCTTCGCCGCTCCGGAAGGCTTCACGGGCAGTGGAGGCAGTATTATATTCTCGCCGCGCTCGTGCTGATCTGTTCAGGTATCCTGTATCTGGCCTTTTCTTCGGAGAGAAAAACACAGGTTTCCGGCCAGCCGCCATTGGAGGAGAGTGTGTCCTCGGTCCCGGAAGAAAGCTCTCAGGGAGAAACGGCAGCAGTGGGGGAAGGACTCGCGGCGGCAAAAAAGGTGCGGGTGCTCCTGTCAGCGCCGGAAGGAGGATATATTCACAGAAGGTTGGAGATCCAATGCGGGGAAAACGCATGGTTGGAAGAAGGAGTACAGATTCAGGCACTGACCAGCGGTGAGAAGCTGGTGTTGGAAGGCGGAATCTGGGATTACGCTTCCGATACCATTCGGCTCAGCAGCGCGGGACAAGGAGCGTGTTTTACGATTTTGTCCATGACAAACGCGCTGGGGGAGGCGCCGGCCTATCGTGGAAGCATGGAGATCACGCGGTGTGAGGGAGGGTACCAGATCATCAACGAGGTCTACCTGGAACAGTATCTCTACTCTGTCATTACCTCGGAGATGCCGGAATCTTTCGGACTGGAAGCATTGAAGGCACAGGCGGTCTGCGCCAGAAGCTATGCGCTCAGACGCTGCGGACAAGGACTCTATGCGCAGTACGGAGCCGATCTGGATGATTCTGTTTCCAGTCAGACTTATAATGACTGGCCGGAGACGGAGCTTGCGGTACAGGCTGTCGAGGGGACAAGAGGGGTCGTGCTGGAGGAGAATGGAGAGATTATTTCGGCCAATTATTTTTCCACTTCCTGTGGAATGCGTGCGGATTATGCGGATGCATGGCTTACGGGGACAGGGATCAAGGGTCCTGCCTGCTTAACGGGTGGTCGGGAATATACGTCGCCGGAGTATGGAGATCTGAGTATAGAGGAGAATTTCCGCCGATTTATCGCGGACGAGAATATTGAGGCTTTGGAAGCGGACGCGGCGTGGTTCCGATGGAGCGTGACAATCCCGGCAGCAGAGTTGCAAGATCAGATCTCCGTCATACTGGCAGGTCTTAGCAGCGCCTATGTAACCCAGCTGAATGATACGGGAACGGAATTTATCGAAGATGACGGAGCGGGGATCGGCGATTTGCAGGCGGTCTATGTATATGATCGGGCATCATCCGGACTCATTCGGTCTGTTCTGCTTCAGGGCAGCATGAAAACCGTAAAGGTAACGGGAGAATACAATATTCGGCGATTGCTCGCTCCGACAGGCAGCGCGCTTGTCAAATCCGACGGCAGTACGGAAAATAAAATGAGTGCCCTTCCCAGCGCGTTCTGGTATGCGGATCACCAGATGGGGGAAGACGGCACTCTGATATCGGTTACATTTTATGGCGGCGGCTATGGGCACGGTGTGGGAATGAGTCAGGTAGGCGCGGCAAGACTTGCCGCGCAAGGACAGGATTATGAACAGATCCTGCGTCATTATTATTCAGGTGTCACTCTGGGGCGGATCGGCTGAGGGTGGTTCGGGGACGGAGGCAGAGATTGCCTTGCGTCTCTCTTTTTTTTGCGCCCGCAGTTCCCGCCGCGCCTGTTTTTTATTTTTCTTGATGCGCAGGCGCAGCTCCCGGCGCTGATGCTGATAGAACTGGTATTCCGGCAGATCATACATTACAGCGTTCAGCTCCATCCCCAGCATCAGAATATAGCCAAAGAGGAAGAACCAGAACAGGATGGCCATGAAGCCGGACAGACTGCCGTAAAGGACAGAAGAACGTGAATGGTTCACGAAAAAGGAAAAGACCTGGCTGACGATCAAAAGAGCCAGTGTGGACAACAGGGAGCCGGGCAGCGTATCCCGCATATGGGTACGGCGGCAGGGCAACACAGTATACAGGCTCCAGAAGATCAGCAGGATCAAGGACACAGGGATGAGAAGGCGGGCTATGTTCCAGACGACCTCCAGAAAACGGTCATCCAGTCCAAGGGTTCCCAGCATCTGCCAGATTTTATGGCCGAATACCGTCATAACCAGCATCAGGACGATACCGATGGAGAGCAGAATAGTGTATAGGATCGACAGAAAATATTTTAGAAAGATCGATCGGGAATCCCGTTCCCGATATGCCATGTGAATCCCGGTCATGATGGAGCGGAGCATCTTGGAAGAAGCCCAGATGACCATCAGGGTGGAGACGGAGAACAGTCCGGTTGTACCGTCCAGACCGCTCAGAACACCGCGCAGCAGGTCAAGGCCGGACTGGGGCAAGGTGCCGGTATTTTCCAGCATGACAAGTAAACCATTGATATCCAGAATATTGGAACGGCTGAGCCACATACTGATCATCAGCAAAAAGGGGAGGATCGACAGTAAGGAAAAGAAAGCGATCTGCGCGGCATAGGTGGACAGATCATCCCGCTTCAGGCGTCGGATATACGCCAGAAAGATGGTTTTAAACATGGGATCGCCTCCATGGAAAAGAAAATGATTATATTTATAATAACGGATTTACAAGCATTCGTCAAGTGTGATATAATGCATTTGGGAGAGTCTCCCCTATGATACGATATATAAGTAAGAAAGAGAGATTATGATATATGCCGATAAAAATACCGGATCACCTGCCCGCGGCTGATGTGCTGCGCCGGGAAAAGATTTTTGTTATGCCGGAGGAGCGGGCGATTCATCAGGATATCCGAGAGCTGAAGATCCTGATTCTGAACCTTATGCCGTTAAAACAGCAGACTGAGACGCAGCTTCTGCGGCTACTGGGCAATTCGCCTTTGCAGGTGGAGATCACACTGATGGCGGTCTCCAGCTATGAGGCGCATAATACTTCGCAGGAATATCTTCTGGCTTTTTATCATACCTTTGAGGAACTGAAGGATCAGAGATTTGACGGTATGATCATCACCGGCGCGCCGGTAGAGCATATGGAGTTTGAAGAGGTCGCGTATTGGAAGGAACTGACGGAGATCATGGAATGGAGCAAAACCCATGTGACGTCAACAATGCATATATGCTGGGGGGCGCAGGCCGGGCTTTATTACCATTACGGAATTTCCAAAAAACCGTTGGATCATAAGATGTTCGGTGTATTCCAGCATGAAAGGGTTCCGGAGACATATAATATTATTCGGGGGTTTGACGATGTGTTCCTGGCCCCGCATTCCAGGCATACCTATACGCCGGAGGAAGAAGTGGCCAAGCATCCGGAATTAAAAGTGCTGTGTCATTCGGAGGAAGCCGGGATCTATCTGATTATATCCGATAACGGTCGGCAGATCTTTGTGACGGGGCACTCAGAATACGATGATGATACTCTGAAAAACGAATACCTGCGGGATCTTTCCAAGGGGCTGAAGATCGATATGCCTGTCAATTATTTTCCGCAGAACGATCCTAACCAAAAACCCAAGAAGACATGGCGTTCCCATGCGAATCTATTATTTGCCAATTGGCTGAATTTTTATGTGTACCAGGAAACGCCTTATGACCTGACCAAAGAAGAGAAAAAAGGAGAAATGTGACATGCAGCTGGATGAAAAGCATTTACTGGTGGATGCCTCCAAGGCAGGAGAGCCCTATACTTACGGAACACTGCAGGCGGCGGCAGCGGCAGCGGGGGATCATACAACGATCTATCTTGCGCCGGATGTGTATTGGACGGACGATCCAAAGGCGGAGAATACGGAGAACCATCTGGTGGGCCTTACGCTTACTGCAGAGGATCTGCACCTGGTAGGACTCGGTAAAACACCGGAGGAGACGGTCATCTGCGGCGACCGCGGACAGATGAACGGCGCCATCGGCAACTGGAATACCATCGGAATTGCCGGAAGCGACTTTAGCGCAGAGAATATTACATTCGGCAATTAC
>CAVGBV010000053.1:0-2172 GCA_963627615.1 Alloprevotella sp. | reverse complement strand
CGCCGGACCTCTCCAAGAATCATAAAAAGCGTTGCAGCAGTATTACCCAGGCACAGGTAATCCTCCCGGTAGGCGCACCGGACCGTTGGGTTTTTGAACGCTGCCGTTTTGTAAGTCTTTTGAATGTTTTTGCGTATAATGATCACATGGGACGCGTATATTATAAGGATTGCTTCTTCCAGTCCACGGATGACGCAATCGGCACAGGAGACGTCAATGTCTTCGAGAACTGTCATTTTGTCTGGTATTCCAATCATCCGTCCGGCAGTGCCTGTGAGACGCTGCTGGTGTATGCGGGGTGCCATTTCGAAGGTAAGCTCTTGTATGAGGATTTTGACGATAAGGTATATCTGTCCAAGGCGGCCCATCGTTCGATCGTCATTCTGGATTCGTATCTGTCCGGCAATGTGAAGGAAGTCTGGTGGTGCCGGGATGATCACTGGGCGCTTCGCTGCTGTACCTATGCCAACAGCTTTGAGGTGAATCCGGCGCATCCGGAGAATACACTGCGTCTGGAGGAATATCCGGAGCAGCTGAAGGCATATAAGGTGGGAGACCGCTATAATGTCTGGAATCTGCTGCGTGGAGAGGATGATTGGGATCCGGCGCATCAGAAGGAAACGATGGAGCCATGGGGAGAGATTCCATGGAGGATGCGGCTCACACCGGTGGAAGCGGAGATTCCGGCTGGCGAGAGTCTGAGAGTTGAAGTACGGCAGTACCGCTGCGCGGAGCCTTTGACCTGGTCAGTGGACTCGGACGCGGAGATTTCGTGGCATGCAGAGTCAGATGTTTTGGTTCTGGAGAATCCGGCCGAACAGGAGAGACCGGGAACCGTGAATGTTGTCGCCAGAACTCCGCAGGGACTGGAAGGCGCGGGACAATACAAGCTGGGCTTCCGTCCGTCTGAGGCGCCTGTTTTGCAGGAGGCACCGGTACTTGTGAAAAAGGAAAATACACTGACGGTATCTTACGAGTTGGAGGGACAGGATGATTCCAGAATCGGCTGGTATCGTTCCTCGAACGGAGAGACCGCACAGGCGGTTCTTGCGGCAAGAGGCAAGGAGCCGTACCGGCTGACCTGCCGGGATAACGGATACTTCCTGCTGGCTGGGGTGGAACCCAAGACGCTGTATAGCGAGCGAGGGGAGATCCGCTGGAGTGAGCCGCTCTGGATTGACGGGGTGGAGGAAGTGTCCTATCATACGGACTTTTCCGATCTGCCGGTGATGGATGGCGTCGCCTATACAGGACCTTCCGATGTGCCGGAATACGCGGTTCGTCCGCTGCGTGAAGGTTTCTGGCAGGTGGGTGTCGGCCGTCCACTGGATTACCCGGACAAGTTCCACTGGTATCCGAGGTCCGGAGCATCAGCTCCGTGGACTTACGGAAGAGGCGGAGAGGACGGACAGGAGTCGGCCGGACTGATGACAACGCATCGGGGCAGTAAGCTCCTGTTCCCGCAGCAGATGCTCTGCCGGAAACAGAAGCAGCGCTGGGTGGTTCATCCGGCCAAGGTCGCCGGGCAGGGATTCGGCAGTCCGACAGGACAGTATCTGGATCTCTACATTGGTCTGGACGCGTTTACAATGACGGGATACGGCGTGCGGATTGAACGGACGCCAAAGTACAGCAACGGTGTGGATTTTCAGCTGTATGCCTATAATAATGAAGCGGGAACGCCGATCAGCGAGGCTGTTTCTACCGGTTGCTTCCGCGGAGATTGCGAGATTACCATGACGCTGGAGGATGGAAAGCTGACGCTGGACGCGGTCAATAACCTTCCGCTGCTGCAGTCCCATATCGATTGCGGTTTGACGCCGAGCGTACATCTGGAAGCACAGATTGGCACGGCTCCGGCCTCCGGATGGGGATGTTGGCATACCGGCACCGGTACAATGATCTTCAAAGCGTTTGATTATGAGGCAGAGGCGTAAAAGGAGGGCTGAGTGCCGTGAAAGAGTGGGAGAAGGATCTGAAGCCTGAGGAGTATGGTCTCACTCAAGAGGAGTATGATAGGCTGAGCGACGGCTCTACGCTTGCGGCAGAGAAAAAGCGCGCGGATCAATGGGCGAAAGAAGCTGGACTGAAGATGCCGCCCTTTGAAGAGATTCTGCGCCGTTCCCATCTGCCGCGGGAACGCTGGGAGCCGAATATCAGGCTGTATAAACC
>CAVGBV010000052.1:13415-18774 GCA_963627615.1 Alloprevotella sp. | reverse complement strand
ACTGTAAATCTGTTAGCTGTGCTTTCGGTGGTTCGAATCCACCTTCCCCCACTCACTGATGTTTTTACATCAGATATTATCGCGGGATGGAGCAGTCTGGTAGCTCGTCGGGCTCATAACCCGAAGGTCGTAGGTTCAAATCCTGCTCCCGCAATTTAAGAAACCGTCTGAATAAGTTAATATTCAGACGGTTTTGTTTTGTCATCCTCTGTTTTTGAACGAATTGTTAAAAATAAAAATCCTCCTTGCAATTTGAAAAAAATCTGCTAAAATATTATGTAGCTTGCTACATAATAGGAGGGTGATGAATTGGTTACCTTTGGCCGTATCTTCCGCAATCTGGACTGTGCAATGGGACGCCAGATGGATCAGGCACTTGCAGGCATGGATTTGACTTTTTCTCAGGGACATATCATAGGGTATCTTGTTCAATGCCCAACGCCGCCTTGCGCCAAGGATATCGAAGAGCGTTTTCATCTGAGCCATCCCACGGTTTCGGGACTGCTGGCTCGCCTGGAAAAGAAAGAGTTCATTGCTTTGAGGGAGGATCCAGAGGACCGGCGGCGGAAGCTTGTTTATGTTCTGCCCAAAGGACAGCAATGCGATGAAGCGATGCGCGCTGTTATCCAAAACGGCGATAAGAAGGTTTTGGAGGGGTTTGCTCCGGAGGAAGAAGCGCTGTTCCGGAGTTTTTTGCTCCGGGCGCTGCATAATGTAGCCCCAGACTTTGATCTAGAAAAGGAGGAATTACAAAAATGATAAAGCGTTTTGCCAAGTGCCTGCGCGAGTATAAGTGGACGGCACTGGTCAGCCCCGTCTGTATGATTGGCGAGGTCGCTATGGAGGTGACAATCCCTCTGGTCATGGCGGATCTGTATGATTACGGCATTGCCATGGGGAATATGACGGTTGTATGGCAGAAGGCATTGCAGCTGCTGCTGTGCGCCCTGGTCTCTTTATTCTTTGGATGTATGTCCGCGGATTACGCATCCAAGGCGGCCACTGGTTTCGCCAGGAATCTGCGCCACGACATGTATTACCGAGTGCAGGATTTCAGCTTTTCCAACATTGATAAGTTTTCATCCGCGTCCATCGTCACGAGACTGACATCGGATGTAGCCAATATTCAGATGGCCTTCCAGATGATGATCCGTATGGCTATCCGCTGTCCTATGATGTTGATATTGGCCACGGTATCTTCTCTGCGGATCAGTCCCAAGCTCAGCACCGTGTACTTCATCGCCATTCCGATTCTGGCGCTTGTACTGCTGGGAATCGTGCCGTTTGTCTTTAAGATCTTTGACCGGGTATTTAAGACCTATGACCGTCTGAATACGGTGGTTCAGGAAAATGTCCATGGTATCCGTGTGGTCAAGAGCTTTGTAAGAGAAGACAAAGAGGTCAGTAAGTTCAAGTCCATTTCCAAGTCCATCTACAATGACTTCTGCAAGGCGGAACACATTCTGGCGATTAACTCGCCTGCCATGCAGATCTGCGTCTATGCCTGCATTCTGGTTATCTCCTGGATGGGCGCCAAGATGGTGGTTGCCTCCGGCAACAATGCGGCACTGGGGCTGACGACAGGTGAGCTCAGCTCCATGTTTACCTACACAACGCAGATCCTTAGCAGTCTGATGATGCTGTCCATGGTCTTTGTCATGGTGATCATGTCTCAGGCTCCGATGCGCCGTTGTTATGAGATCCTGACGGAGGAGCCGAATCTGACTTCCCCGGAGAACGCGGTTGAGGAAGTGCCGGACGGCTCCATCGACTTTGAGAATGTTTCCTTCCGCTACTCTCAGAAAGCGAAGCGTCCCGCACTGCAGAATGTTAATCTGCATATTCCAAGCGGCGCTACCGTGGGTATTCTGGGTTCTACCGGTTCCTCCAAAAGCACCCTGGTGCAGTTGATTCCCAGACTGTATGATGTTACGGAAGGCAGTGTCAAGGTTGGCGGCATTGATGTGAAAAATTACGACCTGGAGGTTCTCCGGGACAATGTGGCCATGGTTCTGCAGAAGAATACCCTATTCTCCGGTTCTATCAAGGAGAATCTGCGCTGGGGGAATGCCAACGCTACGGATGAAGAGCTGGTGCATGCCTGCAAGCTGGCCTGTGCCGATGAATTCATCACCGCCTTCCCGGATGGCTACGACACGCATATCGAGCAGGGCGGCAGCAATGTTTCCGGCGGACAGAAGCAGCGGCTGTGCATCGCGCGGGCCCTGTTAAAAAAGCCTAAGATCCTGATCCTGGACGATTCTACTTCCGCGGTGGATACCCGTACGGATGCTATGATCCGCAGGGCCTTTAAGGAAGAGATTCCTGGGACGACCAAATTGATCATTGCGCAGCGTATCTCCTCTATTCAGGATTCTGATATCATTATCGTCATGGAAAACGGTCAGCCTGCCTGTGTGGGCGACCATGAGACCTTGATGAAAAACTCTGATTTTTATCGAGGTATCTACGAATCTCAGCAGAAAGGAAGTGAAGACTGATGCCAGGTCCCGGTAGAATGCGCGGCGATGGCCGCAAGGCAGCCAATCCTATGAAGACCCTTGTACGGCTGCTTAGTTACATGAAAAAATACATTCCGATTCTGGTCTTCGTCTTCCTATGTATCATTGCTACCTCTGTGGCGCAGGCCCAGGGCAGCCGTGCGTTAGGCCCTCTGGTGGATGAATACATCCTGCCCATGGTGGAGAATGGATCCACAGATTTTGGCCCTCTGAAGGCCTATCTTATAAAGCTTGCCTGTATTTTCGGCTTCGGCATTTTGGGTACATTTCTCTTTAACTATCTGATGGTAGGCGTGACCCAGGGAGTGCAGAAGACGATTCGAGATGAGCTGTTCACCAAGATGCAGCGCCTGCCTCTACGATATTTTGACAGCCATGCGGCCGGCGACATCATGTCCCGTTATACGAGTGATATTGATACCCTGCGGCAGGTTATCTCTCAGTCCATTCCCCAGTGCGTGTCTTCAGCGGTGACGCTGGTAGTAGTACTGTGGAATCTGATCGATACTTCCTGGATATTAACACTCGTCATGTTCCTGACGGTGGGGTTGATCGTTTACGTTACCAAGGTCATGGCGGGAAAGTCCGCGGGCTACTTTATCGGACAGCAGCGTGCGCTTGGCGCAGTCAACGGCTATATCGAGGAGATGATCTCCGGCCAGAAGGTGGTCAAGATCTTCAACCACGAGGAAATCTGCAAGGAAGACTTTGACAAGCTCAATGAAGAGCTGCGGGCGAACGCGTACAGCGCTGGTAAGTTCTCCAATATGCTGGGCCCGATTAATAATAACCTGGGATATCTACAGTATGCGGTTCTGGCGGTTGCCGGAGGATTGATGTGTGTCATGTCCGACAATACGCTGCTGACATTGGGAAGCCTGATGGCATTTATGGTGCTGTCCCGCAGCTTCAACATGCCCATCTCCCAGATCTCCAACCAGATCAATGCCATTGTCATGGCGCTGGCAGGCGCCGAGCGGATCTTTACGCTGATGGATGAAGAGCCGGAGCAAGATGAAGGTTATGTGACGCTGGTGAACGCTCATGTGGACGCGGATGGTACGGTTCACGAGTGCCCCGAGCATACCGGCCACTGGGCCTGGAAGCATCCCCATCAGGAGGATGGCAGTGTGACCTATAAAGAGTTGAAGGGTGATATTACCATGGAACACGTGGATTTTGGCTATGTGCCGGAAAAAACCGTGCTGCATGACGTGTCGCTCTATGCACACCCCGGAGAGAAGATCGCCTTTGTAGGAGCCACCGGTGCGGGCAAGACCACCATTACCAACCTGATCAACCGCTTCTATGATATAGCGGATGGTAAGATCCGTTATGACGGCATCAACATCAACAAAATCGCCAAGCCGGATCTGCGGCACTCCCTCGGCATCGTGCTTCAGGAGACCAACCTGTTCACCGGCACGGTTATGGAGAACATTCGTTACGGTAAGCTGGATGCTACGGATGAAGAGTGCATCCAGGCCGCAAAGCTTGCCAATGCGGACGGCTTTATAACCCGCCTGCCCGATGGCTATGATACGATGCTGACGGCGAACGGCGGCAATCTGTCCCAGGGACAGCGGCAGCTGATCGCGATTGCCCGGGCGGCAGTGGCCGATCCCCCTGTCATGATTCTGGATGAAGCGACATCCTCCATCGATACGCATACGGAGGCGCTGGTTCAGGCCGGTATGGACGCGTTGATGAAAGGACGCACCGTATTTGTTATCGCCCACCGGCTGTCTACAGTCCGCAACTCCGATTGCATCATCGTTCTGGATCACGGCCATATCATTGAACGCGGGACACACGATGACCTGATTGCGCAGAAGGGCACGTATTATCAGCTCTATACAGGCGCGTTTGAATTGGAATAAGGTTCTGACAAGAAAATAGTGAACGATATAAGCTCTTTAGGCCAGCAGCTTTGCGCTGCTGGCTAATTTTTATGCAGAGAAAATATTGATACTAACTAGAATCCATGTTAAAATGAATTCTGTAATATGATAAAAATTGGATGGAGATATTAATGCAAGGAGAAACCACTAAAATGGATAATAAGAATGTTATAAACCTGGCACTTTCTTCGGAACAAAATGAATTTATTACTAAGGCGCTGGGAGGGCATAATATTTTGGTGGATGCATGTATAGGCAGTGGAAAGACAACAGCTATCCAACAGCTATGCAATGTTTTTCCTTCAGACAGAAAAATTTTGTATCTGACTTATAACCGTCTTTTAAAATTAGACGCACAAGCAAAAATAAAAAATAGTAATGTTACCGTTACGAATTATCATGGTTTTGCAATGGGTGTATTGCGAAAAAATGGAGTAATTTGTGGTGTCCCCGAAGTGATTTCTACATTCAATCGTATAAAACCACCGATTGCTATTTATGATATCTTGATATTGGATGAATATCAGGATGTTGAGCAAGAGTTTGCAGATATGTTGTGGTATATTAAATCAACGAATCCAGGTCTTCAGCTTATTGCTGTAGGTGATATGATGCAAAAGATATACGACAGAACTACACTGGATGTATCGGGATTTATAAATGAATTCCTTGGAGAACATATTGAATTATCATTTACAAAGTGCTTTCGGCTATCGGCGCCATTGGCAGCGAAATTGGGGCGTATTTGGCAAAAGGATATAATAGGTGTTAATGATAACTGTGTTGTAGAAGAAATGTCATTAGAAGCAGCGATAGATTTTCTGGTGCAGCAGAAGCCTCAGGACATACTATGCCTTGGAGGGCGGGATCGATGCTTATCTGACGCATTAAATATTTTAGAAGAACGGTGTCCAGAGAAATTTAATAAAAAGACTG
>CAVGBV010000052.1:0-13336 GCA_963627615.1 Alloprevotella sp. | reverse complement strand
GTTTATGCGAGTATAAGAGACGAAGACGAAAGTGTATCAAAATATAAGAAAAGCATTGCGATCTTCACAACGTATGACAGTAGCAAAGGCATGGAGCGTCCGATTTGTGTTGTGTTTGATTATACAGAGGATTATTGGGATAATCGGATTAAGAAGCCGCAAACATCTTATGATATACTGCGCAATATTTTTTGTGTGGCAGCCAGTCGTGGAAAGCAGCATATTATTTTTGTAAATAATGGGGAAGGAATATTGTCGGAAAAATCATTATGTACGAGGGAAATATCGCAACCAGTAAGAGTGTTGTATAGTATGTCTGAGATGTTTCAGTTCAAATATAATGAGGATGTTGAAGCTTGTTATGAGTCATTGCAAATAGAACAAAAGAAGATGTCAGAGGACCGCAGTATTATTTATATCAAGAACAATGATGAGCTTATTGATTTGTCACCCTGTATTGGTATATATCAGGAAGCAGCATTTTTCGGTGTGCGGAGCCTGGATGCACAAATTGCGGAACATATCAGATGCCATCCAAATGAAAAATATAAACTAGAGAAGATTAGAAACGCTACATTAGAGGAGAAAGTTTTAGCTTTAACTGCAATGGACACAAAACAGCAACGATATCAAACCCAGGTTGCAGTGCCATTTGTGACAGAAGCAGAGAGGGAGAGGATATGTACACGGTTAAGTGAACAGTTTTCACCAGATGAAGATGTGCAGGTTCTATGTGAAATAGGATTTTTACTGTCCGAAAATGATCCTAAGAGATATAGTGCTGTAGGACTAGCGGATGTAGTGAAGGACGGTATCGTTTACGAGTTAAAATTTGTGTCAGAACTTACGCATGCTCACTTTTTACAGTGCGCAAGCTATATGATTGCGTTAAATCTGGAAACAGGGATTCTGTGGAATATTCGGAATAATACTGCTTTTAAAATCACGATCCCAGACAGAAAAGGCTTTTTAGATCTTATGATCAAAACAATTACAAAAAGAAGCGTTACTAAGTATTATAGCCCAGATATTTATAAGGTGACGGATAGAAAGCTGGACAAGAACATATTTGCGCTAATAGATACAGAGACAAATTTTCATGATAGAATAATGTCCATTGGGGTGGTATTCGCGGATGCAGATAGCTTTCAAGTTGTTAGTACGCATTATTACATTTTACCAGATGAGGCGGAAGTGAAAGGAATGTATTCTAATGTATTGGAGCTTGAAGGAATAACGAATGCCCAACATTGTGAACGGGGGAAAGCTGTGCAGGAAATTCGTCTATTATTATGTAAGTATGGTGTATCGCATATTTTTGCTTATAATATGGCTTTTGAAAAAAGGCATCTGCAGGAATTATCCGACTTTGAGTGGTGTGATATCATGTATTTAGCGGTATATAAGCAATTCAATCCAAGCATTCCTGAAGATGCCGAGACATATCGTTCAGGGCGCTTGAAGCGGGGGGCGGGTGTTGAGCCAATATTGCAACGGCTGCGGAATGATATGAATTATCATGAGACACATAACGCTCTGCAGGATGCGTTAGATGAACTGGAGATTATGCAGAGGCTGGGATATTCAATAGAAAAATATACGAGTCAGTCCATACAACATATCGCAGCTAACAGCAAAGGTAAAGATACTACGCCGCCAGAGGCGCATAAAACAGATATTTCTAGCACTCGAGAAGCGAATGAACCAGGAGAGAACACTTCAGCAGATACAAGTAAAAAAACCATGCAGGATATCGTTAGGACATTGGATGCATTCCGGGTAAAAGGGGAGCCGAAAGCGTGGAATCCATTAATTGCTGAAGCTACTCCTCTAAAAAATTATCAAGAAGCACACGCGGCTCTTGATAAAGGGAAAGAGCTATTAGATGAAATTAAAGAATTAGCGAGCAATGTCCCAACACCTGATAAGGTTAGTGTGATTTTGAATCTATTGTGTGAGAGTATGATGATGCAGAAGTTGAAAGGAATACCCATTGAATCCCTCACATGGAATAAAAACAATATACGTGTTGCAATATTAAGAAATGCGGGATATATAAACATATGGCAGGTATATAAGGCAACATATCAAGATCTGCTTAACATTAGTGGGATAGGGCCGAAAAACGCGGGGAATATTGTGGAAGAAACTCAAAAAATTGTTGAAAGTGTTAAGGCTACCTTTGATATAAAGCCGCGTTTTACACGTGTGCCAATAAATGAGCAGTTGATTAATGAATATTGTAAATATAAATGGATGATGAAAATATATAATACTACATTAAACATCTTTGCTACGGAGGAACATTTTCTAGAAGAATGTTGTGCTACTGCAGCTCCGGCGGAAAATATATTTCGATGGTTAATTGCGTGTGTGTTTAATAAGAAGAAAATGGCGCTTCAAGCAGCGGCAGTTCTACAGGAGCGGACAACACATATAACGAGAGAATTAGTAGATATGATAAAGGGCCTATATGTGCGATGCTCCATGATTTCATTGGAAGATTCTTGGAAAGATTATATGGAAGCACCAGAAGAATATGAGGAATGGCTTTCAAAACGAGGGCAAAAGTATTACAATAACTAACCGGCAGAAAATTACTTTTCTGCCGGCTTTTCTTTGTGCTGCTGCAAAATGCCTCGAATCGTCTCATATAACAGAGGCTTGAGTTCCGCAAGCGGAACGGGCTCTTGGAAGAGGATCGCGTTATAGCTGCTGCCGCTGACCAGTTCCAGAATCAGATACATCATCATATCCGGGTCCCGGTAAGAATCTTTGGCGTCGCTGAGCAGTTTCTCATAAATAGAATAGATGGATGGATGCTCGGAATCCGGAGGCGTGTACAGGAAATTCTTAAAGAATCCCCAGCTCAGGTTTTTGGAGATCAGGCGAGCCAGATTGTGATTGGCGTTCAGTTGGTTCAGGATATGGTCGGTGAGCAGCAACAGACGGTCCTCAAACTCTGTAACCTCAGGATGCGTCAGCATGAACTGATAAGCATTCTGAAAGACCTGATTGGCCTTGTAGGTGATGAGATGGTTGCGGATATCGTACTTGTCCTTAAAATAAAGATAAAAGGTACCTTTGGCAACGCTGGCCTCATCGACGATGTTCGAGATGGAAGTTTTGGCAAATCCGTTCTTGATGAAGAGCGAGAAGGCAGACTCCAACAGGGAATTGCGCTTTTGAAGTTTATTATCGTCCACTTTGCTCATGCTGTTACCTCCCCAGATCAGTGATACTTCTATTATAGGAGCAAGAGGGGAAAAATGTCAAATAAAAAATTAAACAAAAAATAAATGACTAATGGTCAATATTTGTGAAAAGAAGATATTGACTATTGGTCATTTTTGATGTATAACATTAAATGACCGTTGGTCATAAATGTTTGATAGGAAGGGGAGGATGGATTTTGGAAAAGCTGGGGCGTAAGATTGTACAGCTTCACATTCCGATATTTGTAGTGAGCCTGCTGTTGTTGATACCGGCAACATTGGGGTATATCAGTACAAGAGTTAATTATGATATTCTGTACTACCTGCCGGAAGAGATAGAGACCATGCAGGGACAGGATATTCTGGTAGATGAATTTGGAACGGGCGCGTATTCCATGTTTATATGTGAGGGCATGGAGAACAAGGATGTGGCCCGATTAAAGGAAAAGATAGAGCAGATCGATCATGTTGAGCAGGTCGTCTGGTATGATACGGTCGCGGATATCAGTATCCCGATGGAGATGCTGCCGGAGAAGATCCGCAGTGCCTTCAATTCCGGGGATTCCACGATGATGTTCATCATCTTTGATACGACGACGTCAGCGGATGAGACGATGGAAGCCATCCAGGAGATCCGTAAGGTAGCCGGAGAGCAGTGCTTCCTGAGCGGTATGTCGGCAGTTGTAACGGATACCAAGGAACTGGCGGAATCTGAGGTTATGATCTATGTGATCATCGCGGTTGTGCTGTCGGCCATTGTCCTGGCAGTCACGATGGAATCCTGGCTGATTCCGGTACTCTTCCTGTCCAGCATCGGCATGGCGGTACTGTACAATATGGGTACAAATATGATCCAAGGAGAGATCTCCTATATCACGAAAGCCTTGAGTGCGGTATTGCAGCTGGGTGTAACCATGGACTATTTTATTTTCCTGTGGCATAGCTACCAGGAACAGCTACAGGTCCTGCCGGAGGATCATCCGGAGGCCATGGCGAAGGCCATCGCGGCAACGATCAAATCTGTAGTCGGCAGTTCGGCAACAACCGTGGCCGGATTTATCGCGCTGTGCTTCATGAGCTTCACCTTGGGACTGGATCTGGGCATCGTCATGATCAAAGGCGTTATCTTCGGCGTAATCAGCTGTGTAACGATTTTGCCTTCCATGATCATGATTTTTGACAAGGCATTGGAGAAGACCAAGCATAAACCGCTGGTCGGAGACTTCTCCAAGCTGTCGGCCTTTGTGACCAAGCATCATGTAGCGTTTGCCGTGTTGTTTATCGTATTGTTTATTCCATTTGCGTATTTCCAGGCCAATACCGATGTGTATTATAATCTTGACAGCTCCCTGCCGGAGAATCTTCCAAGCATTCAGGCCAACACCAAGCTGAATGAGGAGTACGATATGGGAGCGACGCATATGATCCTGATCGATAAGAATCTGGATGAAAAACAGAAATATGCGATGATGGATGAGATCGAACAGCTGGACGGCGTGAAGCGGGTATTGGGGCTGGAGACAGTGGTCGGACCGACCATTCCGCAGTCCATGATTCCGGAGAAGCTTTTGAATGTGCTGGAGAGCGATAAGCACGAGCTGATGCTGATCCTGAATGAGTACGCGGTTGCTACAGATGAGGTCAACACACAGATTGACGCTTTGCAGAGCATCGTGAAAAAATACGACCCGACGGGAATGGTGGTCGGCGAAGCGCCCTGTACCAAGGATCTGATCGAGATCACCAATCAGGATTTTAACGTGGTCAACGCAGTCTCCATCGTGTTGGTATTTGCGATTATCCTGTTTGTATTCAAATCCATCTCTTTGCCGGTGATTCTGGTCATGGTTATTGAAGGCGCCATATTCATCAATATGGGTATTCCGTACCTGACCGGGACAGAGCTTCCGTTTATCGCGTCCATCGTCATCGGAACGATTCAGCTGGGAGCGACCGTGGATTACGCGATTCTGATGACCAGCCGATATGAGACGGAGCGCGGCAGCGGTAAGAGTAAGGCGGAGGCGATCCGAATCGCGCATAGTACCAGTATCCGGCCGATCATGGTCAGCGCGTTCAGCTTCTTCGCGGCAACATTTGGCGTTGGATTATATTCCAAGATTGATATGATCAGTTCTCTGTGCCTGCTCATGGCACGCGGCGCACTGATCAGTATGTGTGCGGTTCTGCTGTTCCTGCCGGCGATGTTCTGGATATTCGACGGCGTGATCTGCAAGACCAGCAAAAATTTTAAGGGGGCAAAATCGAAATGAAAAAAAGATGGATGTCTGTAATGGCGGTGGGAATGAGTGTCGTACTCAGTACCTCTTCTGTGTGGGCGGCAGCGGCAGACCCAAAGGAAGAAGAACAGGGAAAGACGCAGACCGTATATGTGACCGCGGATTCCGAGGGTAACGAGGAGCAGGTAATTGTCAGCAATTGGCTGAAGAATACCAATGGCGCTCAGACGCTGACCGATCAAAGCCAGCTGAGCGGGATCACCAATGTCAAGGGGGATGAGACCTATACACAGAATGGGGACACCATCACCTGGCAGGCAGGCGGTAAGGATATATATTATCAGGGAACAAGCAGCAAGAGTCTGCCGGTAGCGGTCAAGGTCAGTTATTTCCTCGACGGAAAAGAGATCTCGGCAGAGGATCTGGCAGGCAAGAGCGGAGAGGTCACGATCCGGATTCAATATATCAACCGTACGCAGGGAGAGGATTTTGTCCCGTTCCTGATGGTGACGGGGATGATCCTTCCGACCGATACGTTCAGTAATGTACAGGTAACAGGCGGTAAGGTAATCTCTGACGGACAGAATAATATCGTAGTCGGCATGGGATTCCCGGGACTGAGTGAGGCACTGGGCCTGCAGGAGATCGACGCGCTGCAGGACTATGAGATTCCGGAATCGGTGGAGATTACAGCGAAGGCTGAGAATTTCTCCTTGGCATTGACGGCAACCGTAGCGACGACGGGAACACTCAGTGAGCTGGGAATCGGTGATACAGACGGAGATCTGTCTGACCTGACGGAGGATTTGGATAAGCTGATGGACGCGACTGACGAGCTGTTGGACGGCAGCAATCAGCTGTGGGAAGGAATGACGCAGTTGTCGGAATCCTCGGTTACTCTGGCAGACGGACTGAATAGTGCGGATCAGGGCGCGGGAGCGCTGAAGGACGGGCTGGATACGATGAATGCCCAAAAGGGAGAGCTGATCCGCGGATTGACACAGGTAGCGGATGGACTCAAGAGTCTGAAGAGCGGCAGTACTGACCTGAAGGATGGTATCAAGGCCTACACGGACGGAGCGACGCAGCTGCAGGCAGGAATTACACAGGTAGATGACGGAGCAACACAGCTGAGCAATGGACTGGCAGCGTTGAATGCCCAAAAGGGAGAGCTGATCAGCGGAATGCAGACGCTGGATGACGGAGCGGCACAGTTGAAGGATGGAAGTGCGACACTTCAGAAGAGTCTGGAAGCCTACACAGCCAATGTATCCGCTCTGAGTGCTGGATTGCAGGAATTAAGCGATAGCCTGGATGAAAACCTGGGAGATCTTGCGAAGCTTCCGGACAAGGCAGGAGAATTGGCGGAGGCCGGCACAAAGCTGGCGGAAGGCGCGAAGCAGGTTGGAGCCGGCGCGGAGGAGATTCTGGAGGCGGCCGGATCCGTCAAGGAGACATTGGCGGAGACTGCGTCCAAGCTGCAGAATGGAGTCGGTATGATCCAGAAGCTTGCGCAGCAGGCACAGACCGTACTGGATCAGGTTGTGGCAATCGATGCGGATGAGCTTGCGCAGAAGCTTGAAAACGCGGCGGATGCGGCAGCGATGGAGCAGGCAGACAGTCAGGCCAATGAGCAGGCCAACAAGCAGGCCAATGAACAGCTGCAGACCAATGTAGCGGCGGCGATGGCAGCGGCGGGCCTTACGGAAGAGGAGCAGGCGGCTGTATTGGGTCATCTGGACGGCATTGCGGTTCAGGTGCAGACGCAGATCCATGTAGGAATCGATGAGATGCTGAGCGAGGAGCTGGCGGGTCTCAGCACAGCTTCGGCACAGCTTACAGCGATCTCTGCCCAACTGGATCAGGTGCTTGCGCAGATACAGCAGCAGATGAGTGCAGTCAATTTCAAGACAGAAGATCTGCAGAAGCTGACAGATGGAGCGACCGCTGAAAAAGAAGGCGCACAGCTGTTGGGAGAGGGCGTAGGAGAACTGGTTACGGCCCTGAAGGATATGGATACACTGCCGGATCAGCTGGAAGAACTGACAGACGGAGTTCAGAAACTGGTCAATGGCGGTAAGGCACTGTGTGCTTACAACACAGATCTGAACAATGGAGCAGCCAGGCTCTCGGCCGGTGCTGTACAGCTGTATGCTGGTACGCAGACTGCGCAGCAGGGCGTTAGAAAGGTCAGCAGCGTTCTGGATCAGCTGGGAGCCGGAGCCGCTTCTCTGAAGAAGGGAACCACGCAGCTGGCAGAAGGGGCAGCGGCACTTACGAACAACAGCGCAGCGCTGATGAATGGAGCCGCGGCGCTTTCAGACGGCGCTGCACAGTTAACAGCCGGAGCGGCACAGCTGGTTGATGGAGCGGATGCTTTAAGCAGCGGAATCGCACAGCTGGCAAGCGGCGCTGGTGAACTGAAGAGCGGAACAGCACAGTTGGCGGCTGGCGGTACGCAGCTTGTAGATGGAGCGGCACAGCTGGCTGACGGATCTAAGACGTTGGCGGATGGAATGAAGGAATTCAAAGAAGAGGGCATTCAGAAGCTGACGGATCTTCTCGGCGACAAGCTCGGAGATGTACTGGATCGACTGCAGAGTATCGTAGACGCAGACGCCTCCTATCACGCCTTTGACGGAGATAGTGCGGACAGTACAGGAAATGTTAAGTTCATTATTGAGACAGCAGGAATCGGAGAATAAAAAATACCGGCGCCTCCTCAGAAAACGGGGAGAGCGCCGGTAACTTTTAGAGTTTAGTTTTCCGGAAAAGCCATATAGGCTCCCTGCATGGGAGAGACGGCATGCTCGCTGAAGAGGCGAAGCACGCCGTTTTTATATTTGCGGGGCTTGGGGGTCCAGCGGTCGCGGCGTTCTGCCAAGATCCGCTCGATCTCTTCTGCGGATTTGCGTTCGCCGCGAACACCTACGATGGCCAGGATCCGCCGGGGGATATCGATCTGAATCAGGTCGCCTTCTTCGACCAGGGCAATGGGCCCGCCGGATTGCGCTTCCGGACTGCAATGGCCGATGACAGGGCCGGTGGAAGCACCGGAAAAACGGCCGTCCGTGATCAACGCAATGGAACGGCCCAGATCACGGTCTGAACTGATGGCTTCGCTGGTATAGAACATCTCGGGCATGCCGCTGCCCTGCGGCCCTTCGTAGCGGATCAGTACGGCGTCGCCCCTTTGTACACGGTGATGCAGTACGGCGTCCAGACATTCCTCTTCACTGTCAAAGGGGCGGGCGGTTAATATGGCCTGAAACATCTCCTTAGGACAGGCGGTATGCTTGATAACGGCGCCTTCCGGCGCCAGATTCCCGCGCAGTACGGCGATGCTGCCATCCGTTCCCAGAGCCTTGTCGTAGGGGCGGATAATATCCTGACGAGTCAGACACAGACCATACTTCTGATTGGCCTGATCCAGTAAATGTTGGCAATGTTCATAGAATCCATTGCTTCTGAGCTCATCCAGATTTTCACGGAGGGTTTTTCCGGTAACGGTCATAGCGTCCAGATGCAATACACCCTGAAGTTCCTCCATGATCGCCGGAACGCCTCCGGCATAATAGAAGAATTCCGCGGGCCAGCGTCCGGCAGGACGGAGATCCAATAGATAATGCGCGCCGCGGTGCAGCCGGTCAAAAGTATCACCATCAATGGTGAGGCCATATTCATGGGCGATCGCAGGAAGGTGCAGAAGACAATTGGTGCTGCCGGATATGGCGGCATGCACCAGAATCGCGTTTTCAAAGCTTTCCATCGTGACAATGTCCGAGGGACGCAGGCCTTTCAGAGCGAGTTCTACAGATAGCTTGCCCGCTCGGTAGGCATAATCGATCAGATCGGGGCTGGTCGCGGGCAAAAGGGCGCTGCCGGGAAGTGAGAGCCCCAGGGCTTCTGCCATAATCTGCATGGTAGAGGCGGTTCCGATAAAGCTGCATGCGCCGCAACTGGGGCAGGCGTTGTGTTTGGCCCATTCCAGTTCGGACAGGCCGATCTCTCCGCGTTCATACCGTGCGCTGTACATTCCCAGCTGTTCCAGTGTCAGCAGGTTGGGTCCGGCGCTCATGGTGCCTCCGGTGACTATTATACTGGGAATATTGACGCGGGCCATGCCCATCAGACTGCCCGGCATCCCTTTATCACAGCTGGCCAGAAAGACGGCGGCGTCAAAAGGTGTGGCACAGGCTTGGATTTCGATCATGTTCGCGATCATTTCCCGGCTGGCAAGGCTATAGTTGATACCGTCCGTCCCTTGACTCTCGCCATCGCACATGTCCGTACAAAAATATCTTGCGCCATGTCCTCCGGCATCGGCGATGCCTTTTCTGGCGGCTTCTACCAGACGGTCCAGATGGCCGCTTCCGGGATGACTGTCTCCAAAAGTACTCTCAATAAAAATCTGCGGTTTGGCCAGATCTTCGACACTCCAGCCGGTACCCAGCCGCAGCGGATCCATCTCCGGGGAGAGGGTGCGCATCTTCTGACTGATTAACATGGTAATCCTCCCTTTATGCAGTATAGAATCATTATAATTCATACGGAATCGGAAGACAAGAGAATTCTTGAATCGTAAAAATTAAAAAAAGTTCTTGACAAACCAAAAAAATTATGTTTTAATAGGGTAAACCGATGAGGCGGAGATAAAACTGTCGGTGCCGGATGGCACATGCGCACGCACAGAGAGCCGGGGAATGGTGGGAACCCGGCGGCAGCGGGACAGATAAATGGGCCGCCGAGGGCGCGCTGAAACGATAGGAGTAAGCTGCGACGGGTCTCTGCGTTAGAAGAGGAGGATGTGTTGGCATCCGGTGAGGTGAGCGTCCAGGGACGCTAAACAAGGTGGTACCGCAGGCTTATGAGCTTGTCCTTGAATTATTTCGAGGGCAGGCTTTTTTATTGCAGGAAGCAGGCCCGGATAAGGAGGAGAATGCAATGAAGAAGCTGGTTTGCATGATTTGTGTAGGGATGATGATGGTGATGTTGGCGGCAGGCTGCGCGGAGCAGAAAAAAGGGGATACCTATAAGGTAGCGATTGTGCAGTTGGTGGATAACTCGGCCTTCAGTGAGATGATCAGCGCGTTTGAGAACAAGATGCGGGAGCTGGGATATACCGAGGATAAGATGACTTTTGAGGTGAAAAACGCGCAGGGTGACATGTCCACGCTGAATTCCATCTGCGCGGAGCTGAAAAACGCGGATTACGACTTGATTGTACCGATCGTGACGCCGGCGGCTCAGGCTGTGGTCAACCAGGAACTATCAGTGCCGGCTGTATTTATCTCGGTGACGGATCCGGTAGGCGCAGGAATCATGTCCTCCATGGAGACGCCGGACAAGAACGCGACGGGAACTTCCAATATTGTCCCGGTAGATGAGATCTTCGCGTTGGCCAAACAGCTGACACCGGAGATTCAGAACATTGGTGTTCTGTACTGCACCGGAGAAAAGAATGCGGTTCTGACGGTGGAGAAGGCCAAGACATTCTTTGACGCGAACGAATATACCTATGAAGAGGTGACGGTCGCCAACTCTTCGGAAGTGCAGCAGGCTGCGCAGCTTTTGGCGGGTAAGGTAGACGCGATCTATGTTCCGATTGACAGTACGGTTCAGTCGGCGATGGCACAGGTGGTAGAGGCAGCGAATAAGGCAGGGATCCCCGTATACGGGAGCGATCCGGTTATGGTAAAGTCCGGCGCTCTGGCCTGTGTGAGCGTTTCGAATACACAGTTGGGCGAGCGTTCCGCGGAGATGGCGGATCAGATTCTGAAGGGCAAGAAAGTATCGGAGGTGTCGGCAGAGGCGATGACGACATATCAGTATGTAGTCAGCAAGAGTGCGGCGCAGACGTTGGGGATTACGATCCCGCAGTTGGACAATCTGATAGTAATGGGTGAATAAAAATGACTTTTCTCATGGATTCCGCGTCGTTGGGCCTACAGTACGCACTGTTGGCCATGGGGGTGTACATCACCTTTCGTGTTCTGAATATTCCGGACCTTACAGTGGACGGCAGCTTTACATTGGGTATGGCTGTGTCGGCGGTATGCAGTGTGGCGGGCTGCCCCTGGCTGGGGCTGGCCGCGGCTATGGCTGCCGGGGCCTGTGCCGGGATGGTGACAGGAGCCCTGCAGACAAGGGCGGGAATCCATGCGATATTGGCGGGCATTCTGACGATGAGCGGCCTGTATACAGTGAATGTGACAATCCTGGGCGGTCCCAATGTCTCGCTGCTGAGCAGCAGAAAATTTTATGAAACGCTGATGGACTGGGGAATGGGCAAGGATCTCGCAAAAGCTGCGGGGACGCTGCTGATCTGTGCGGTTGCGGTATTGCTGCTGGCAGGCTTTTTCAAGACTGTAATGGGACTGAGCATCCGCGCGACCGGCGACAATGAGGATATGGTGCGGGCATCGTCCATCAATACCGCGAGAACCAAGACAGCGGCGATCGCGTTGGCCAATGCGATGGTGGCGCTGTCCGGCGGCATTCTGGCCCAGTGCCAGGGGTTCGCGGACATCAATTCCGGCAGCGGAATGATCGTGATAGGATTTGCCTCTGTCATCATCGGAGAAGTATTCTTCGGGAGAAGAAGCATCACGTTGGGACTGATCTCGGCGTTGGTAGGTTCAGTGGTATACCGTTTATTGATCGCGGCCGCGCTTTCCGCCAATCTTCTCTCCGCGAACGCGTTAAAGCTGATCTCGGCGGTGATCGTAGCGGCTACGCTCTCGGTTCCAAAGGTTCAGGCAGGGATCGCGGAACGAAGGATGAAGAGGAGGCATAAGTCATGTTGAGATTGACAGGTGTCCGTAAAACCTTTTTCTCGGGAACACCCAATGAGCATATAGCGCTGCGGGGCGTGGATCTGCATCTGATGCCGGGAGAATTTGTGACGGTGGTCGGCTCTAACGGAGCCGGCAAGTCTACACTTTTTAACGCGATTGCCGGCTCCTTTTTCTGTGAGGAAGGAACGATTCTGCTGGAAGACCGGGACATTACTTATACTCCGGAATATAAGAGGGCACGGGAGATCACGAGAATCTTTCAGGATCCGATGCGCGGAACGGCGCCGGGCCTGACGATAGAAGAGAACCTGGCACTGGCATATTCCAAATCCATGCAGCGGCATTGGTTTTCACCGGCCCTTAGCCGGAAAAACATCCAGCACTTTCGTGAAGAGCTGGCAAAGCTGGACATGGGGCTGGAGGACCGGATGAAGGTTAAAATCGGCCTTTTGTCCGGAGGACAGCGGCAGGCCGTGACGCTTCTGATGAGTACACTGGTAACGCCCAAGGTATTATTGTTGGATGAGCATACAGCGGCGCTGGATCCGCTGACAGCAGAAAAGATCCTGGCATTGACCCGGGAGATCGCAGCGCAGCAGGGGATCACAACTATGATGATTACCCACAACATCGCGTCGGCCTTGTCGATGGGAACACGTACCATCATGCTGGAGCAGGGACAGATCGTGCTGGATCTTAGAGGAGAAGAACGAGGAAGACTCAGCGTGGCGGATTTTATGGCCCTCTATCGCGAGAAGTGTCACCGAGAGCTGGATAACGACCGGATGCTTCTGGTATAAAAAGGAGTGAGACTCCTGAGTGTACCAGAATTCTATAGGTTTCTCTGGATTTTCAAAAATATCTGGTACACTTTAGAGAATGAGGCTCCTGAGTGTACCAGAATTTTTATGGACTTCTCTGGATTCTAAAAAACTCTGGTACACTTTGGGAGCTGAGACTCCTGAGTGTACCAGAATTCTATAGGTTTCCTCTGGATTTTCAAAAATATCTGGTACACTTTGGAGAGTGAGGCTCCTGGGTGTACCAGAGTTTTATAGGTTTCCTCTGGATTTTCAAAAAAATC
>CAVGBV010000051.1:14014-18790 GCA_963627615.1 Alloprevotella sp. | reverse complement strand
AACCGCTCCGACAACCAGAGCAACCGCAAGCAGCATTGCAAGCAACTTCTTCATGCTAAAAAACCTCCTATAAATTTTGCACATCCGTGCACATATTGAGTGATATTATGTTAACTGTTTTTGTCCAAAAAGTCAATAATATTTTAACAATCTTCTTCCCGTCCATTCGTTTTTGTGCATTTATTATAAGTCTCGCATCGTTTCTTTGGTTATATTGCTTCATTGCAAAAGGCGATGTCTGAAATTTTCGACATCGCCTTGATCATAATGCTTCTTTGATTCCTTCTATTATATATCCGCGCGCGCGAATGGCTTCCTCCTTGCTGAGAGGCGGTGTATCGCCCAACGGATACTCCATCCCAAGCCGCTCATACTTGACTTTTCCCATTGTATGATACGGCAGTACATCCAGAGCCTTCATATTCGTCAATTCCGCCAGAAAATGCCCCAGTTGCCGCAGCTCTTCCGGATCGTCCGTAATCCCCGGCACAACCACATGCCGGATCCAGACAGGAATCTTTCGATCCCTCAGATATCTGGCAAATGCCAATATCCGATGATTATCATGTCCCGTCAGCTTTTTGTGTTCGGCCGGATCAATATGTTTAATATCCAGTAGTACCAGATCCGTCACATCCAGCAGAGGATCCACTTTCTCCGGCGCCTCCGGGTCAAAGAGAATCCCGGAAGTATCCAATGCCGTATGGAAGCCGTGCTCCTTCGCCTGTGTAAACAGCTCTGTCACGAACTCCTGCTGCAGCATCGGTTCTCCGCCGCTTACGGTAATCCCGCCATTCCTCAGGAACTCCCGGACCTTTTCCACTTCGCTGATCAACTCTCCGGCCGTCATCGGAGTACCCCGGCCGACGGCCCAGGTATCCGGATTGTGACAATACAGGCAGCGCATAGGACATCCCTGCATAAAGATCACGTACCGGATCCCCGGTCCATCCACCGTTCCGAAAGACTCCGTAGAATGTATATAGCCGATCACGATTACAGACTCTGATGGAACGTTCTGGAGATTACATCATCCTGCTGTTCCTTGGTCAGCTTGTTGAAGTTTACCGCATATCCGGAAACACGGATTGTCAGCTGCGGATACTTCTCCGGATGCTGCTGCGCGTCCAGCAGTGTCTCGCGGTTCAGCACATTAACATTCAGATGGTATCCGCCCTTTTCCACATAACCATCCAGCAACTCTACCAGATTCTCTACCTGCTTCTGTCCTGCCATTTTAATTTTCCTCCTTTTCTTCTTGTTCTTCTTGATCATCCAGCCCCTGATGAAGGGTCGGAACGCAGCAAGCAAGGTTGCCCATGGCACAATCCGTGCTGCGGGTCGTCTTCACTGTCATCCGCGCGTCCCTGTCCTCCACCCGTACATCCACATGTCCGCCTCCCTGACTCATCAGCTGGTCCAACATCGCTACCAGTTCCTGAACCTTGGGATCTTCCTGCAGATTATTATTCATTTTCCTTTTCCTTCTTCAATGCGTCCAGATCGATATCACCTACAAAGATCTGATCATCCTTCCCCAGCGCGCCCGGCACGATGGAGAAGGTATTGGAGATACCATCCTGTGCGTGTCTGAACGGAATCTTGGCTACGGAAGCCAGAGAGGCTACCGCACCGTGCGTATCGCGGCCGTGCATCGGATTGGCTCCAGGTGCCAGCGGCTGTCCCATCTTACGTCCATCCGGCGTATTACCCGTCTTCTTACCATATACTACATTGGAAGTAATGGTCAGAATGGACATGGTCGGAACACTGTTGCGATAGGTATGATGCTTACGGATCTTATCCATGAAGGTACGTACCAGATTGACTGCGATCTCATCTACGCGGTCATCGTTGTTGCCGTACTTCGGATAATCTCCTTCCACCTCATAATCCACTACGATACCGTCCTCGTCGCGGATTGCCTTAACCTTAGCATACTTGATCGCGCTCAGAGAGTCCGCTACTACGGACAGTCCGGCAATACCCGTCGCGAAATACCGCTTCACCTCACGGTCATGCAGCGCCATCTGCAGCTTCTCATAAGAATACTTATCATGCATATAATGGATTACATTCAGAGTATTGACATACAGTCCTGCCAGCCACTCCATCATGTCATCATACTTGCTCATTACATCATCATAATCCAGATAATCTCCCTCGACCGGACGGTACTTGGGACCTACCTGAATCTTGAGACGCTCATCTACGCCGCCGTTGATTGCGTACAGCAGGCACTTGGCCAGGTTGGCACGCGCGCCGAAGAACTGCATCTCCTTGCCGACTCTCATCGAAGATACGCAGCAGGCAATCGCGTAATCATCGCCATGCAGCGGACGCATCAGGTCGTCGCTCTCATACTGGATGGAAGAGGTCTCGATGGAGATCTTCGCGCAGAATTCCTTAAACGCTTTGGGAAGTCTGGTAGACCACAGAACCGTCAGGTTCGGCTCCGGTGCGCTGCCCAGATTCTGCAGCGTATGCAGATAACGGAAGGAGGTCTTGGTTACCATATGCCGTCCGTCCACACCAACACCGCCGATGGACTCTGTTACCCAGGTAGGATCTCCGGAGAACAGCTCGTTATACTCCGGCGTTCTTGCGAACTTCACCAGACGCAGCTTCATAATAAAGTGGTCGATGATCTCCTGTGCTTCTTCCTCAGTGATGAGCCCCTTAGCCAGATCTCTGGAAATGTAGATATCCACGAAGGTAGAAGTCCGTCCCAGACTCATCGCCGCGCCGTTCTGCTCCTTTACCGCCGCCAGATATCCGAAGTACAGCCACTGAACCGCTTCCTGTGCGTTTGCCGCAGGCTTGCTGATATCGCAGCCATAGATCTGTCCCAGCTGCTTCAGCTCATCCAGTGCGCGCAGCTGATCTGCCAGCTCCTCACGCAGACGGATATTCTCGGATGTCATTCTCGCCAGAGATGTTGCCAGCTGATGCTTTTTATCTTCGATCAGCCAATCCACACCATACAGCGCTACACGTCGATAGTCTCCGATGATACGGCCACGGCCGTACGCATCCGGCAATCCGGTAATAATCGCGGACTTACGCGCCAAACGCATCTCCGGTGTGTATACGTCAAATACGCCCTGATTGTGTGTCTTACGATATTCTGTAAAGATCTTGACCACTTCCGGGTCTACTTCATAACCATTTTCACGGCATGCGTTCTGTGCCATGCGGATTCCGCCAAAGGGCTGCAGAGATCTCTTAAAAGGCTTGTCTGTCTGAAAGCCTACGATCTTCTCCAGGTTCTTGTCCAGGTATCCGGGTCCATGAGAGGTAATTGTAGAAACAACCTTAGTATCCATATCCAATACGCCGCCGGCCTCGCGCTCTTTCTTGGAAAGCTCCATTACCTGCTCCCAGAGCTTCTTGGTCGCGTCCGTCGGTCCTGCCAGAAACGCTTCATCCCCATCATAAGGTGTATAATTGTGCTGGATAAAGTCCCGTACATTGACCGAACCGCGGTTCCAGCGTCCAGGAGTAAAGCCTTCCCATTCACTACGCCATCTTTCTGCCATCTGTATTCTCCTCTCGTTCGTACAATTGTGTTGTCCTCTGTTTTCAGGGCACGCTCATTATATCACATTCTCTTTTCATTTGCAATAGTTATTAAATGATAATTATTATCATTTTCTTGTTTACTCTTGATTTTTCAAAAAAATGTATTTCCTTGTTTACAAATTTTCGTTTTCATGTTAGAATGGGTTATCAATGATAATACGGGAGGAAAGTGGTATGAACATTAAGATTACCGCTGACAGTACCTGTGATCTTTCTCCGGAGTTAGTCCGGGATTACGGCATTGAGATTATTCCTCTGTACGTGATCGAGGATACTGAGACTTACCGAGATGGTGTAGGCTTCACACCTCATGATGTCTTTTCATATTTTAATCAAACGTCAAAGCTCTGCAAGACAGCCGCTGTCAATACCGCAGACTATGTCAAGGTCTTTTCCCGTCTGTCCGCGCAATACGATGCTGTCATCCATCTGGATATCAGTCTGGACTTTTCCAGCTGCTATCAGAACGCCACGCTGGCGGCGCAGGAGTTTTCCAATGTATATGTTGTCGACTCCCGCAGTCTCTCTACCGGAATCGGTCTGCTGGTCCTTCGGGCGGCCGAACTGGCGCGTACCGATATGCCTCCCGCGGAGATTGCGGCTACCTTACGGCAGCTCACTCAAAATGTAGAGGCCAGCTTTGTGATCGATACTCTGACTTACCTGCAAAAAGGCGGCCGATGCTCTTCCCTGGCTGCTCTCGGCGCGACACTGCTTCATCTGAAGCCCTGTATTGAAGTACGAGACGGTAAGATGTTGGTCGGCAAGAAGTTTCGCGGATCCCTGCCCAAGGTGATCTCCGCCTATGTCCGTGACCGGCTGGAGGACCGCGACGATCTGGATCTGAGCCGCATCTTTATCACGCATACCTGCGATGATCCCGCACTGATTGAAAGCGTCCGTCAGGAGATCCTGCGTTACGCGCCCTTTGCGGAGATTCTCGATACCTATGCCGGCTGCACCGTTGCCAGCCATTGCGGTCCCGGGACGCTCGGCATCCTGTTCCTTCGTAAGCAATAATATTTACATATAAAAGGAGTGTTACACTATGAATCTGCTCAAGTCCGTCAAAACCCCTACGTTGATCGCGTGCGCGACAGCCGCCATCATCGGTCTCCTGCTTTTGATCTGGCCGATCTTTATCCTCCAGTTCATCTGCATCATCCTTGCGATCGGTCTGATCGCCATCGGCGC
>CAVGBV010000051.1:0-13965 GCA_963627615.1 Alloprevotella sp. | reverse complement strand
TATGCGGATCATGACCTATTTTAAGGAAAAGAAGTCCACGCTGCCGGCTCTGAATCTGGCACTGGGACTGTTCCTGATCCTGGTCGGTATCGCGATGATCGCCGAGAACAGCCTGCTGATCATTATCCTGCCTTTCCTTCTGTGCATGGCCGTATGGTACGCCGCTTTCCTGATGCTGCAGCGTACGCTGGATCTGTTCCGCGCCCATGTCGCTGACTGGTGGATCGAGGCAATTCTGGCTGTGGTTGATCTGGTTTTCGCGATTATCATGCTGGCAACCCTGAAGGATACGATGCTGGTTGCCGCTTCCAGCGCCATCGCTTCGCTCTTAAGCAGCGTCCTCGGTTCCTGGGCTGACCTGGCTGGCTTCTCCACCAAGGGCTCCATGATTCTGCCCGCTCTGGGTCTGATCTATTCTGCCGCTGCTGTCGTAGCAACGGAGATTTTCATCTCCCTGCGCAGCGGTAAGCAGCCTGCGGCTCCCGCTGCAAACGCTGCGGCTCCGGCTTCCGCGCCCAGTGCGGATTCTCTGGATGATCTGAAGTAATCCATCGCATTTCACAAAGGCCCCATAGGATCAACCTATGGGGCCTTTTTTTATGCATTTTTTGATACGAGTCATAGATTTTACTTTCTGGCATATAATGGATTATGTTTTATCGATTCATAACAAAGGAAAGGAGGAATCCGAAATGACTGATAAAGAATTACGAAAGCTGCGCCGCATAGATCTTCTGAATATTCTTTTGGCACAAAGCCGGGAAATCGATCAGCTGCGGGAAAAGCTCCGCGAAACCGAAGCCGCACTGCAAGACAAGACTCTTATGATCGATAAGGCCGGTTCCATTGCTGAAGCCTCTTTACAGCTGAGCGGCATCTTCCGCGCTGCCGAGCTTGCCTGTCAGCAGTATACGGATAATATTCGGCTGCTGAGTGAACGTCAGGAAGCTCTTCTGGAACAGCAGGAAAGAGCGGATATCGTATCATGAGAGGGCTGAAGCCGACCGAACTGCCCGGGTCAAAACAGCTGGAGGCCGAACGGAAGCGTGTTCAATATGCCGTTCGCTATCGTCAGGTCCTGCGCAGTACCCTCTATTCTCTGGTTGTTGTGGCAGCCGCTGCTATACTGATCGCGACATTCTGGATGCCGGTATTGCAGATCTACGGTTTCTCCATGTCTCCTACTCTAGAGGAAGGGGATATTGTCGTTTCCCTGAAAGGTTCTTCTTTTCAGCAGGGAGATCTGATTGCCTTTTATCTTGGCAACAAGATTTTAATAAAGCGCTGCATTGCGCTGCCCGGCCAATGGGTCGATATTGATGAAGACGGCAATGTCTATATTGACGGAACATTGTTGGATGAGCCGTATCTCGTCGATCATTCACTCGGAGACGCCAATATCGCGTTCCCCTATCAGGTGCCGGATCATCGGTATTTCTGTATGGGGGACCACCGCTCCACTTCTGTGGATTCCAGACACACCGAAGTCGGCTGCGTATCCGATGAACAGATCATCGGCAGGATCGTGTTCCGGGTTTGGCCTTTTTCGGGTTGGGGATTGGTTCAATAAGGAGGTGATATTCCCATGGTTGATTTCCACTTGCCGGATATGAAGCAATATATCAGAAGATCTCGCGGGCGCCGGATCCGGCGCCAAACTACCGCCTGTCTCGCGACTGCCGTAATCTTCTGCACGGCATATCTTCTGATCCTGCCTGCCATAACTATAGAAAAAGGATGTCCGATTCCAGAGCACACGCACACAGAGGAATGCTATAGTCAGATTGTCTCCACAAACACTTTGGTCCCGATCTGTACGCCGCAGTCTCTTGGGATCCATCAGCATACCCCCGAATGCTCTGCCCCGGACGGCTCTGTTATCTGCGGTTACGCTGATTTTGTAATCCATGTGCATGATTCCTTCTGCTACGAAGAAGACGGCCCATTGTGGTGTCCACTGCCGGAAGTTCGTGAACACATCCATGATAACGGCTGCTATGTTCTTCCGTCCCCGCATGTTCATGACCATGCGTGCTATACGCAAGAAGGCGAGCTTATCTGTACGTGGCAAGAACCCGAAGGCGATCCGGAGCCTGTACAGATCTGTGAACAGCCGGAGATCTCCTGTCACCAGCATACCGATCGCTGTTATGAGAGTACCGGCGTTCTCATCTGCGGGCAGAGGCAGATCATAGCCCACCAACACGATTCCTCCTGTTTTACAACCGTAGAGGCGGCCGTCGACACACCGGAACTGATCTGCGGTATGGCAAAGCACATACACACTGCGGAGTGCGCCCCTACCTCTGAGGAATCGGTTGACAGCCAGGAAGAACCTCCCCACGACAGCGATATCTCTGATGAGGTGGATTCCCATGCCGATGATGTTCCCCTCACCACGGAAATGGAACAACCGGAAACCTCCGACGTTATTTCTGAAGAATACAACAGCGCCGCTGAACCCTACTGCGGAAACAACTGGCTTCTGCTGCGAAACAGCGGTTGCTGGGAGAGGTATAGCGGCTGTTCACCGGATATCGCCTATGGCTATAACGCTCTTCCATTTTATGGTTTTCCTGTACTATCCAACGCCCTCCCCGCTCCTTCTGCTGTCCAGATCGATACCGCAGTCGGTACCCGTCAGAATGCGGAAGACGGTGTATCCGTCAGTAAAACCATTGCCGGTACGGACATTGAGAATGTGTTTGATATCACTCTGACGGTTCAGACGCCGCAGATTATAGAACAGATCGCCCGAGAGCCGGATATGGCTGTAGTCATCGTCATGGATATCTTCAATACCATGAAAGAGGATTTCGACGACGAGACACGCTACAGCGCGGCTATGGAGGCAGCCGAAAACTTTCTGGATAACTTTGCCGCCAACAATTCTCTGGGAATCAGTAAGGTTGGCTATGTAGCCTGCAATACAGACGCTCATCAGATCTTTGGATTGCAGCCATGCACAGACAGCACGCAGGCCAATGCCCTGAAAAACCTCATGCTCACTTCTACCGGCAAAATCATCGATCCGGATGAATATTCTGTGTCGCATTCCCGTTTTACTAATATTGAAGCCGGACTAAGGATGGCAAACGATATGTTGAACGCAGTTTCCAACACCAATAAGTTCATTATCTTTCTCAGTGACGGATTTCCCACGACGTATATCCGCAGTGATTATTCCGGCTATGATCCGTATGACTCTACCGGCCGGTTCTATGACCATGTACTGAACAGAAAGTGCCTCTACGGGAAGAGCTATTCCGATGAAGCAGCGATCCGCGCCAGACGGATGGCCTCCTCCATTAAGGACAGCGGAACCACCATCTTTTCTATCGGTGTGGATGTCGGCGTTCAAGCCATCCAGACCTATATTACCAAAAGCGAGAACGTCTCCGGCTTCTCGGTGGTAGACCGCACCGGCACCTCTTATGAGATCGGCGACGCATCCAGTGCCGAAGCCTATAAGAACTGGCTGCGTAACGGCATTGGTTCCGGATACTACTATGACAGCACCACTACCCAGGGACTCAAGGCCGCTTATGATACGATCTTTCAGACCATTCAGCAAAATATCGAAATCGCCGCCGCGGCCGACTGGGTCGCAGAAGATCCCATTCCCACCATGACACCGGATGCCATCGAATTCATTGGGATGTACGACCAAGGCGGAGCACTGCAATGGAGCCTGAGCGGCACCCATGAAAACAGCGGCGAGAACTCCGCCTCCTATACCACCGATACCAGCACGATCCGTTGGGATCTGAAGGAGTCCGGCTATAACGCACAGGTCAGCGGAAACTCGACCCTCTACACCTATCAGCTTCGATACCGGGTCCGCCTGAAAAATGAAGATCCGTCCTTTGTGGAGCATCAGATCTATGAAACCAACGGCCGAACGACACTCCGATACTCTGCCGTTTTGAACGAGAAAGCCGTCATCGGCAGCACCGGCAATCCCAATACCAGTAAGCTAAGCTACGGCGACAGCAGCAACACCAAGTATACTCCTGACAGTCAGACCAAGACCTGGGAATTCCAGATTTTCAAGTATGCCAAGGACACCAACGAGGCGGAACATCCTCTGAGCGGCGCCAGGTTCACATTGAGCAAGAACGCTGACGGCAGCAATCCCATCCGCCTGGTTAAGATCTCCGCTGAGAACGCCGCGACCCATATCTATCGGGTCGCCCAGGACAATGAGACCGGCATTACCGAATTCGAATCCGGTGCCAGCGGTACAATTCAGATTCAGGGGCTGGATGCCAATACGTATTACCTGACGGAGACTCTGCCGCCTGCCGGTTATAACCAGCTTGCCTCTCCTATCACGGCACAGACGAATCTGTCCTACAGGTTGCCGTCGGGCATCTGGAATGGTCCAGCCTGCCTATAGGGGGAGGCGGAACCCATTGCGTTCTCTCCGGCCATCGGGGACTTCCCAGCGCCAAACTGTTTACCAATCTGGATCAACTGGAAAAGGGAGATACCTTCCTTCTCCGTATTCTAGATGAGGTTCTGACTTATGAGGTAGATCAGATTCTCATTGTAGAGCCTCAGGAAACTGCCGCTCTGCAGATCGAGCATGGCAAGGATTACTGTACTCTTATAACCTGTACCCCTTATGGCATCAATACCCACCGGCTTCTGGTCCGCGGACACCGGATCGATACTCTGCGGGAAGCATCCGCCCTCCGTATCACAGCGGATGCCATCCAGATCGAACCGCTGCTGGTAACTCCGATTGTGGCTCTGCCGATTCTGCTGGTCCTGCTGATGATTCTGCTGCGGCCAAGGAAGCCGCGAAACTATGGAGGTGATATCGATGAAGTTCTATAGAAGAGCGCATGCTTTTCTGCTATGTGTAATCCTTTGGATGTCGGCCTATCCTACCGGGCTTCTGGCTGCTGAAAATCCGGATCCGAGCCGGAATGTCCGCCTGACTCTCTCCTATCACGATAACCAGCTTCCCCTGGTCGGCGCCCAGTTCGAACTCTATCTTGTCGCATCGGCTGATACAGAAGGGAAACTGACCGTAACCGATGCCTTCCGTTCTTTTCATGTATCCCTTGATCAAGACGCCGAAACCTGGAAGGCACTCGCGTCCACTCTGGAGGGCTATGTTCGCCGGGATCAAGCTACGCCGACCGATAGCGGTGTAACCGACATCCGCGGTCATCTCTCCTTTCCGAACCTTACACAGGGGCTCTACCTTGTCCTGGGGCAACGGCATCTCCAGAACGGATACCGTTATGACGCGGCGCCCTTTATGATACGGCTGCCCTCACAGGACGCTTCGAGTGATGAATGGATTTATGATGTGACCGCAAATGTAAAATATGAGGTCTCCTAGGTGCCGGAAGACGAACCTGCAACCATCCGCCGCAAAGTACAAAAGATCTGGGAGGATGCCGGCTACACCGAATCCCGTCCCCAGGAGATTACCGTTCAGCTTCTCCGGAACGGAGAGGTCTACAGCACCGTCACATTAAATGCGCCAAACCACTGGAACTACACCTGGTCCGATCTCCAGGACGACGCAGTCTGGACCGTGGCGGAAAAGGAATGTGAATACTATACAGTCACGGTCCGCCGGGAAGGCATCACATTTCTGATCACCAACACCTATTCGCCCGATACTCCGCCACCTCCCACTCCGGACACACCGAACCTGCCGCAAACCGGTCAGCTCTGGTGGCCGGTACCCCTTCTGCTCTGCACCGGGCTGGTATGTGTCCTGATCGGTCTGATCCGCCGCAAAGGAGACAGAATATGACGCACTATCCGAAAGGGGCTCTATGGATAGGGACAGGGCTGCTGCTGATCGCGGCAGCTCTGTCCCTATGCGGCTGGAACCAGTTGGAATCCTTCCGGGCTGGCGCGGCCGCCAAAGCCATCGTCCGAGATCTGGAAGATTTCGTCTCTTCGGCGGCTTCTCCCTCTGAAGCCTCTGAAACCGAGCTTCCGGATTATACTCTAACCCCGAACATGGACATGCCCGTTGAAAACATCAATGGTTACGATTCGATCGGTCTCCTGGAGATCCCCGTTCTAAATGCGTCTGCCTGTTCTAAGTGATTGGAGCTATCCGCAGCTGCAGATCTCTCCCTGCCGCTACAAGGGTTCTGTCTATACCAACACCCTCATCATTGCCGCTCATAACTATGCTTCTCACTTTGGGCAGCTGAAGGAACTTCATACCGGAGACCGCGTTCTCTTCACGGATGTCGACGGAAACCGCTTCTATTTGGAAATTCTTCTTCCTTCGGCTACCGATGAGATGGAAAACGGCGATTGGGACCTGACCCTCTTTACCTGTACCATCGACGGACAGAGCCGTGTTACCCTGCGCTGTGTCCGGACCGAAGCACCTCCTACAGCAGTGCTTCCCACCTGACATCCTTCCAGGCGCCCGTATCAAAATTCTGCCGAACCGCGTCGCACATCCATTGGAGCTTCCGCCGAATCATCGGCGACTCTATCAGGAGCCTTCATCCTCATGTGTCATGAAATACTCCATAATCCGGGCACGCTCTTCATGCGCATTGACACAGGCATAGCTATCCACAAAATACACATCTTCCAGACTGCCGCTATACAGAGTCCACGGTGCGTCCGGCTCTGCGATAGCGGCATTTTCATAATATGTAAACCCTTCCGGATTCATCGCCTCCCAATCCTCCTGTAAAAAGGCCGCATAATCCCGTGACAGGATATGATTCTCTGTCGCGTGCCAGATCTCATGGCAGATGGTGCCATCCAGACTCTCTGCCATACGAACGTCAATGGCGATATTCTGCCAGTCTCCGGTTTCATACGCACAGCCCACCACACCGTAATCGCTTACAATCTCCTCCACCAACAAGAAGCAGACCCCGCCCTCTCCCATACGATTTTGAAATTGAACGAAAAAACCGTCCGGATACAGGGCCAGGCTGCGGCTTAGGGCATTCAGTGCCGCGTCGATCCCCTCCAGTTCTTCCTCTTCTCCCATCGTATCTGTCAGGATGATGGTGCGATCACAGAGTGCCGCCGTCTGTGCACACTGGTCAGACAGGAGGATCCGTACTCCATATTGCTGCTCCAGATCATCCGCATACTGCCGTGCTTCCTGTATGTTCTCCGGGACACTCCCGCCGTCATTCTCTGTCCAATAGCTCTGTACCAGAGAATCATCAATTCTAAAGGGAGAGGATACATCCACAGGGTCCGCCGTCTTCACAAAGGGCAGCTGTGCCGGATCTATTACATATAAATGAAAGATTCCCTCCTGATAGATCACTCCCACCAGGAGCTTCCCTTCCGTCAAAAAACACGCGGCGTACATTCCGCCCGGAACTCCGCACGCGGATAAAGGACAGCTGCGAATCTCCTCTCCTGCCGCATACAATATGGTATCCTCCTCGGCCCCTACCAGATAATAGGATCCTACCATGCTGTACAACTCATTGCTCTCTTTCATAAAGCTCCCGGCCTCGGCATATCGAAAATCTCCGTCCGCGCAGCTATAAATCGCCTCATACCCCATCGCCTCCGTATCAAAAGACAGAAGGTAGACAGTATTATCTGTAAATAAGGTCTGATACCTCTCGGAGCGTATCATCATGAACTCCCCTGTCTCTGTATTCAGGATCGCCGTCCCGCATTCACTGCTATAGGGCGACAGAAAAAACTGTACAGCCATCCTCGCGTTCTCACTGTCATAGGCGGAAATCTCCAGAAAACGCAAATTCCTATCCAGCTCTACCCGGCTGATTTTCCCACTAGAAACCTCCTGACAGCAAAGCACATGATCACACAGATAATAATACCGTTCCGCGTCATAAGAAAAGAAACCGTTCATCTCCTCTGCTGACCAGGTGCCAATCTCTGTCAACGAAGTATCCAGGAACTTCCAGGTGTGTGTCTCCCTACGGAAAAACGCCAGTCTCCCATCCGAAAAACTCTGTTTGCAAAGTTCCCATTCTCCCTCCATCACAAGCTCATTTTTTACAGAATCATCCTGAATCCCCACGACCTGTACCGTCGTAACCTCCGTCTCATAGTCGATCTGACACAGCGCGATCCGTCCTTCTCCTATGGATTTCATTCCAGGAACCACAGTCGGCTGCGTACACATAAGCTCCCGAACCGCCTGCGGTTCTTTTTCTTCCTGCGTTCCGCAGGCAGATAAAAATACGATTAACAATACAAGCAGTAATAAAACTCTCCTATCTGTACGATGCTTCATTTTCTTTCTCCTCCTATTTACAAAAAAACGCAGTACCAACCATCTTTCCATGGTCAGCACTGCGTCTATGCGTCTAACTGATAGCTCAATCTTTTTCAAACATACTTTTACGCTTATACTTTTCCGCGTTCAGCTCTTCCTTAAGAACCGCGCACTCTGTCAGGTCAATCCCGTACTGATTGGCAAGGCAGACGACATAATACAGAACATCATATAATTCCTCTTCTATCGTGTCCTTGATCCCACCCGCACCCATTCTCTGGTTCTTTCGGATGACCTGCGCCAGTTCTCCTACTTCCTCTGTCAGTTTATAAAAATACTGATCGACCGCATGGTTTTTGTGATCGATTCCGCCGATCGCTTTTTGAAGCTCTCGAATCGTTATATCATCCATCAGGCCTCTCCTTTTGCCTTTCTCGCCATCGACGCGATCTCGCCGACACCTTCCAGGACGATACTTGGCTGGTACGCATATGTCCGGAGAGTTTCTCTCGTGGATACTCCGGAGAGCACAAGCACGGTAGACATACCGCTCTCCATCCCTGAGATGACATCCGTATCCATCCGATCTCCTACCATGACCGCTTCCGCGGAATGACAACTCAGCAGATTCAATCCGGTCCGCATCATCAGCGGATTGGGCTTACCGCAAAAGTACGCCTGTGTGCCGGTCGCCATCTCGATCGGCGCGATCAAGGCGCGGCAGGCGGGTGCGATTCCGTTCTCGATCGGTCCGGAAACATCTGAATTAGCGCCGATCAGCTTGGCGCCACCCAGAACGAGATTGGTCGCCTTGGTCAGCGTATCCAGAGAATAGGAACGTCCCTCTCCGACTACAACATAGTCCGGATTGACATCGTTCATCGTGATTCCCGCGTCATACAGCGCGTTCAGGAGTCCGGCCTCACCAATGACAAATACCGAACACCCGGGAGCCTGTTCCCGCAGAAAAGCAGCTGTTGCCAATGCGCTCGTATAAAAATGCTCTTCCGATACGTCCAGCCCCATTCTGGCCAGCTTCTGCTTTAACTCCCGCGGCGTATACCCGCTGTTATTGGTCAGAAAGAGATATTCCTTATTCTCTTCCCGCAGCCATTGGATGAACTCCGCCACTCCCGGCAGAATACGATTGCCATGATAGATCACGCCGTCCATATCACAGATAAAACCCTTTTTCTCATTAAAATCGATTGCGGCCTTTCCTTTCATACACCCACCTCCTCTTGCTGTCTCCCCTCTATTGTACCACCTTGTCTCGATAAATTCTATCGAATTCTTGTAAAATTTTTATTGAAAACTGTTCTCTACCACTTTGGGAAGCTTCAAAACCGCATCCGTAAAGACAACGTCCGCTGAAAGGCCGGCCGTTGCCTCCAACACAGCGACCTTTACCCGCCCCTGACAATCCAGGTGGAGCTCGCTGAGATTGCCTTCCGTGAGATCCATCGTCAGAGTACCTTCTGTAAAGTTCAGATCCAGTTGGGCACTGTCCGGTGCCAGAAGCACCGCGATCTCCTTCATCGTATCACTGTCCAGATGAATGGTATACTGCTCAGCGTCCGCTGATCCTGTCTTCTCCAACTCTCCGCTCTGGCAGATCCGATATGCGATATCGATGACCTGTGCGTAATTTTTCCATTCTTCCTCCGCCTTGGAGACTGCCGTCCCGTCCTGCCGAAGCATCTGGTCATCGTACCAATAGATCGCGAGTCCGTCCTTGCTGATACTATGGATCCTTTTTTCTCCGGATTGCTGCGTATAATACATAAAGCTGGGAGACGCCACCACCGGTCCGCAGTTGACAGACATCGAGACTTCCGCTGCCGTGTTTTCCTTTTGGCTGTACCGCTGCCACGCCGTCAGGAGGATCAGCGTATCCTCTGTAATGACCGGCAGATCGTCCCGCTGTGCCGCGGCCGATTCGGCAACCGCGTCCGGTATTGTAAAGCTGGCTGAATTGGAAAAGTTCTTCATGGAAATCTCCACAGAAAACGGTGTCCCATCCTGCAGGGTTCCAGCCATGATCAACCGAATCCCCTGAAGTGTTCTTCCCTCCAGCTTCACTTGCGCTGTCAGGGACTGTGTCTGCGCCATACGGCCGGACAACTCCGGAAGGACTGCCGTGGCAAGGCTCTGCGCTGTTTCTCCTTTCGCTTCTACCTCCCACACATTCTGGTTATGCTCCACTTCTACATTCTGATACAATGGCGCCAGTCTCCGCAGCAGCTCCGTATAATCCGGAAATCCCTGAAGAATCTGATAGGCTTTACCGCTTTCCAGAATCACCGCGCCATCCGCATAATAGAAGGGAACCCCTTCGATCTGTGTATATGTGATTTTCTGTCCATCGATTGTTTTTCTCTGCAGCACGGATTCCGTATGGCTCGTATTCCCGTCCAGCTCTGTATCAATCGCGATCTTCACGGAAAGCTCTTCCTGTATCTGCAGTCTGTGCAGTGCCTGATAAGGCGCCAACTGCCTTCCGAAAATGAAGAACAGAATCGCTGCCAGCGCCAATACAGCCAATACCACTGCGGGTATCACCCATAATACCCAGCGCCGTTTTTTCAAATCCGTTTTTGGATCCGCTGCCTCTTCCTGCTTGGGCTGCGCTCCTTTCTTCTGGCGGATCCGATTCTGAACCGCATGAACTCCCTTACGCGCCAGCAACACCAGAAGCACGGTCAACCCCAGACCTATGACCGCCAGAATCAGCCATACCCACCAGACCGGGAAAACGGATACAACCGCAATATCTGCCTGTGTACCAGGCACTTCAAAGACAAGATAGCTGCCAAAGGTCTCGCATTCTGCCTGCTTCCACTCCTCGTCCTGACGGATATAGATCCGGAGATTGCCAAGCTTGCCATTGTCATATGTATAATGCACCTTATGAACCGCGGCTCCGTCCTCCGGAAGGACCAGGTGCCACTGCTCCTCTACATTCCGGTGAATCGGCGTCACCAGCAGCCGGTACCAGTCCGTGCTCCCCAGATAATTTCCTATTGCCTTAGAAAATCCGGCAGAAAGCGGTGCGAAATCCTCTGTCTGAATGATCATGGCTTCCGCACTTAAGACCGCGTCGCTGTCAAAATCCCCTTCCACAAGAAATACCGGCTTTTCTTCTTTTGTCTCCTTCTCCGCCGAAACCGCAGTCGTATAGGGATAATAAACCGCTGTAACCTGCGTATCAAAGTGCAGATTCTTCAGTTCTGTCTTATCCCATACCGCGTAATAGCCTTCCTTCTGCGGTATCTCCGGGTACACCTCCTGTCCAAAGGAAGCGCCGTAATCAAAATCTTCTTCGTACAGAACCACGTCGTCAGCCACAAAGGACAGATGCAGCTTCTGCATCTTCTCCGGCAGCTGCTCAACAGATAACAGCTCCCGGTAGCGGATGGGTTCCGCCTGCCCTCCATAGCTTTGCCCGTCAATTCCGGCCAATGTATCCGAAACAAAATAGTTTTCCAGAAAATTACCGGCTCGCGCGCCGGAAACCGCTCCGGCATACTGCGGATTCTCCAGAATCTCTACCATGCTGTAGCAGCCGGTTACCGTGCTGGAAGCCCCGGTCATGGTCTCCGTAATTCCGGAGCCGACAATACCGCCGACATATTTTTTCCCGCTAAGGGTTCCTTTGGCAAAGCTTCCCCGAATCGTACCCCCGGCGAGTCCGGCAATACCGCCGACATAGCTTCCGCTCTCACTGGTCACATCAGCCAGGCCATTGCTGTCCGCAATCAGTCCCAGATCCATCCGGCCGCATATACCGCCCAGATAGTTTCGCTTGGCCTCCACCTCTCCGGTATTGGTACACCGCAGGATCACCGCCTTCAGTTCATACTCCCGCCGGTACTCTGAGGAAATACTCGAAGCCGTGTCGTCCTCCGGATCCAAGGTATATTCAATCGCCATACAGCCGGCAATTCCGCCGACATTCAAGTCGCCATTCACCGACGCCATATTCTGACACTCCGCGATCTTGCCCAACGTGATCTGCTGAGCATCTACTACAGAAGTATCCGAGAAGATCTCTCCGTTCTGCACGGTAAATACCGCGTCAAACAGTGTATTGGACAGCTCATTAAACTTGGCGTTGATCTCTCGTACATCCTCCGCCAACTGTCCGGTCATCCCGGATACGGCTCCGTTTAACTGGCTGAGCTGGCTTCCGATTCCGTTAATCGCTGAAGTCAGTCCCCCCAGATCCGGCGTCGCGATCACCTGCGCCGAACCATCGATCGTTCCGCTGGCGCTGCCGCTGCCATCAATCTCGGCACTGCCTTCATCGCCTTCTCCATGGGAGATTCCGACAGAAACCGATCCCTCGGAAACGTCCACATCAATATTGGTATTTCCTCCCGGCGTAACCGTGATATCCGTCTCATGCTCGCCCTGTCCTTCTCCGTTCAGAGAGCCTCCGGCATCAATCACGACCTTCACATTTTCGGCCTCCGACACGGCATTCTGGGTATACCCGACCATACTGTTCAGCCGGGAAGAAACATCCGCCGCACCGCCTTCCGCATTGTCCGCCGCCTTATCGATCAATTCATTCAGTTCTCCCAGCTGCCGCTGCAATGTCTCCAGCATGTTTTCCGAAAGAGTCATCTCGATATATGGCTCCATCTGTCCGGCAATCCCGCCGACATCCTTTCTGCCATAGACCACGCCCTTGTTCTCGCAGCCGAATATAAAGCCGCAGCTTCGTCCGGCGATCCCGCCGACATTATAGCCGACATGGGGATAACCAACAGCTACTGTATTTACGCAGCTCCGGATGACACCGGAGGAATATCCGGCGATCCCGCCGCTGTCCAGCGCCGAGGACGCGGTATCCGTTACCGTGCTCAGTTTGGTTCTGTCAAACGAAAAATCGAATGAAATATCCTCTGCGGAAAGCACTGTATCCTTGGCCGAGGTATTGACATATGCGGCATTGTTGCATCCGGAGATCAAACCGGCGTTCTGACCGGCAATCCCGCCCGTCATACTGTTTCCGTATACGGCTCCGGCACTTCGCCCATTCCAGACCGAACCCTGAAGCTCATTTCTGCCGACAATCCCGCCGACATTCTCTTTTCCGCTGACAGTACCGGAAAAGCTACAGTCAAAGATCGTACCGTAATTGACCGCGGCAATTCCGCCCGTGGCTTCGCTGCCCGTGGCGATCACTGTGCCGGAAACATGGAGTCTATAGACCGCTCCGCCTTTTTCGATCGTATAGAACAACCCGGCGTGAGACATCGTATCATTCAGATTCAGGCCGCTGATCGTATACCCATTTCCATGGAATACGCCGCTGAAGCTGGGGATCGGCGTAAAATCCGATCCTTCCAGCGATATATTGGCCTCCAGTTCTACCGTCTTATTCTGCGACCATGTATCCAGCACACAGCTTTTGGAAAAGGCAATCAGATCTTCCACCGACCGGATATGTACCACATCCTTCGCGAAAACCGCCGGTGTCCCGCAGATCAGGAGCATCACAGCCATCCATACCGCAACGGCACGCTGAATGTTCTTTTTATTTTTCATCGTGTTTTTCCTCCTCGCCCGGCTGCTTCTCTTCTGTACCGCCGGTCACACTGCCGCTGACCAACCGCAGATCCACATCGCCGTCCACATTGGCACGCATAATTCCGCTGACGCTGCCATGAATCTCTCCGGCAACGACTCCATCTACAAATACACGGCCGCTCCTCTGCTCCTTCTTGACCGCCTTGGATACT
>CAVGBV010000050.1:0-19265 GCA_963627615.1 Alloprevotella sp. | reverse complement strand
GCCGAAATAGGGTTTTTGCGCCGCCAAACGATTTTGACGCAGCAGGAAACGAACCTGCTCCTCCCAGCTCAAGCCCACCACCAATTCATTGTGCATCTCGGAGTCGGTAGAACGATAGGTGTCATAGAGTTCCTGATTATACTCCCTCAACGCCGCCACCTCTGCCGAATACTTTTCAATATGGCCGTCGATCGTCTTCAGCGTCTCTTTCAGATGCTTTTCTTCCTGTTCACGAGTGTTCAAACTCATTTCTTTCGCCTCCTTGTCTTCCTCCTGCCCGTCGGTATCTTGATAGACCAGCACGGACGTTATTTTTGCCGTTCTTTATTGTATCATGTTTTTTGTAGAATACCAAACTTTATTTTAAAAAGCTATTGCATTTTTAAATACCGTGGTATATAATATCATCATGCTCAACACATAGTTTTAATTACCACATGAAAGGATGATAGTTATGACAGCACAATCTGTTACACCACATAAGATCTCTATTCCTAAATACACTCTGGGAGAAGAACTGGTCAGCTCCATCTCGCACGGTATTGGCGCACTGCTTTCTGTTGCCGGTCTGACCATGTGCATCGTCCGAAGTGCCATTCACGGAAGCGGAGCGGCTCTGGCAGCCAGTATCGTTTACGGAATCTCTCTGATTATCCTCTATACGATGTCCTGCATCTATCATGCCCTGAAGCCGAATAAGGCCAAGCGTGTATTCCGTGTATTTGACCATTGCAGCGTATTCCTACTGATCGCCGGAACCTACGCTCCTTATACGCTGGTCTCCCTGTCCGGAGCGACCGGCTGGGTTCTGTTCGGCATCATCTGGGCTTCTGCCATTTTGGGAATCACGTTAAACGCGATCGATCTTGAGAAATTCAGCAAAATATCTGTTGCCTGCTATCTGGCCATGGGCTGGGCCGTCATCTTTGCTTTCCGTCCCCTGATGGCTTCTCTGGCCTTTCCTGGACTGATGCTTCTTGTTGCGGGCGGTGTCGCCTATTCTCTGGGCGTCATTCTCTATGCCATCGGCAGCAAAAAACGCTATATGCATTCCGTCTGGCATTTCTTTGTGCTGGCTGGCAGCATTCTGCATTTCTTCTCCATCTATCTGTATGTAATCTGAGGCGAAAGTCTCTATCCGCGAAGTTGACGCCGTATCTCCTTCCAGTTGGGGACGTATTTCTCCACCAATTTCCAGAAAGCAGGACTATGATTGGGAATCCTCAGATGTGCCAATTCATGTACCAGAACGTATTCCAGGCAGGCTTCCGGGTACCCCGCCAGCTGTAAATTCAGGCGGATCCGGCCTGTTTTCGGTGTACAGCTTCCCCAGCGTGTTTTCATATCTCTGATCGTATAGGAGGCCGCGTGCAGCCCCATCCTCTTCTCATAGAGGGGAATCAGCCGCTGAAGACGTTCCCGCAGGATGTCCTCCGCATTTTCCGGTAAAGTCCGTACGGACGCTTTCGCAAGCTGCCGGTCAATCCACTCTTTTTTCTGAGCTACCATACGATCAATCTCTTCTGATGGAAACCCGTATGGCGCACTAATCCGTATAACCTGATTCGTGGGGTCCACACGCATGTAGACCCCACGAATCTTTTTGTATTCTATGATTTTTCTCATCCTATTATAAAAGGCTCTTACGGAGCTGCGCTCCATCCTTACTGCTCAGATATGCCGGCGGAACATCCAATACTGTCTTGCAGCCGTGTGCTCCTTCCTGAGACAAACGGTAGGCCGCTCTCGCATAGGCTACCAAAATGCTGGACGTAAACTCCGGATTGGAGTCCAGCTTGAGGCTGTACTCTACGACATGATGATGCTCCTTCTCCATCCCGGTCTGACCGCTGCGGATTACAAAACCACCATGCGGCAGCTCACTGTGATCCCGCTTTAACTCCTCCAGACTGATGAAATGTACCGTCGTATCATATTCATCAAAATAGTTCGGCATCGTTTTGATCTCTTTTTCAATCCGCACTTTGTCCGCTCCTTCCGCCGCGACAACATAACACTCCCGGGTATGCTTTTCACGGGTGGTAAGTTCCGGATTCTGTCCGGCGCGAACTGCCTCCAACGCGGATTCTACTGGCACTGTATACTGTCTTGCGTCTACAACACCCTCGATTCGCCGGATCGCGTCGGAATGGCCCTGACTGACGCCCTTTCCCCAGAACGTATAGGTGCTGCCCTCCGGTAAGATCGCGTCAGCATATACACGATTCAAAGAAAACATGCCCGGATCCCAGCCTACTGATATAATCGCTGTTTTTCCGCCTTCTTTGGCCGCCCGGTCTACCTGTTCAAAATGTTCCGGGATTCTGGCGTGCGTGTCGAAGCTGTCGATCACATTAAACATACGCGCATATTCCGGAGTCTGTACAGGCAAATCTGTCGCACTGCCGCCGCAAAGGATCAATACATCCAGCTGATCCTGCATTTTCGCCGCCATCTCTGCCGGATATACCTTTACACCGGCCGTCTTCAACTGAACCGCTGCCGGATCTCTGCGGGTAAATACTGCTGTAAGCTCCATATCCGGATTCTGAAGGATCGCGCACTCTACGCCGCGTCCCAGATTGCCATAACCCATAATACCAATACGAATACTCATGCTCTTCTTCCTTTCTTTTTTGAAAGTACGAAGCTATTATAACACAGCCTGAAAAACCCGTCCATATAAAATTTTCGTTTTTTACTGTTCTGACACGACGATTCTGTGTTTTTCCCAGTGGCTGAATCGATAATACAGATAAATTATGATGCTGCACAGAATCCAGCCAAACGGATATCCCAGTGCCACCAGGATGATGGAGTGCGTCAGCTTGTCGATTACAAACAGATAGATCTGCCGGAAGAGGATAAAACAGCTCATCATGATAATCATAGGAGCCTTGGTATCGCCCGCGCCGCGCAGCGACCCCGCATAGATCTGATTGGTGCAGGTGCATACAAAGAATGGCATCATCAACCGCAAAAACATGCTGCCGTACTGCATCACTTCCGGCTCCTGATTGAAGAGCGCTACAAGCTGCGGCGCAAAGGTCATGATCGGAATCATGATGATGATCGTCATCGTTACAGACATGAGAAGCGCTATACGAGAGCCTTTTTTCGCACGCTCCACCTGATTGGCGCCCAAATTCTGCCCGACAAAGGTTGTAATCGCAAGTGATACGCTTTGAATCGGCAGCATACAGAATTTATCAATCTTGCCATAAGAGGACCAGCCCGCCATGCAGGCCGAACCGAACTCGTTGATATAGGACTGTACGAATACGTTGGAGAAGGAAGTGATCGCCATCTGCAACGCGGAGGGCAGACCCACCAGAACAATCTTCTTCAGCATGGGCCAATCGATCCGCACCTTTTTCCAAATAAGACGATATACCCCTTTCTCTTTTCGTAGGGCCCGCAGTGCCAGCACAGCGGATACTCCCTGAGCGATGATGGTCGCGTAAGCCACACCGGCAACGCCCCAATGGAAGCAAACGACGAAAACCAGATCCAGAACGGTATTAATCAGTGCCGATACAATCAGAAAATACAGCGGCCGCTGGGAATCTCCTACCGCCCGCAGGATTCCGGCACTCATATTATAAAACATCAGGCCGATGACTCCGGCAAAATAAATGGTCAGATAGCTCTTTGCCTGCGGCATGACATCATCCGGCGTCCCCATCAGCCGAAGCATCGGATCTACCATAAGAATTCCTAAAGCCGTAAAGAGAACTGCCATCAAAAAGGTCATAGCGATGGTCGTATGAACCGCTTTATGTACATTTTCATCATCCCGCGCGCCATAATACTGTGAAATGACAACCCCCGCTCCCGTTGCCATTCCGGAAAAAAAGCCAATCAGCGTATTGATCAGACTGTCATTGGTCCCTACCGCCGCCAGCGCTTCTTTTCCGACAAAATTACCGACAATAATGCTGTCCACCGTATTGTAGAGCTGCTGAAACAGGTTGCCCACCAATAAGGGCAAAGCAAACCACAGCAGCTGCTTCCAGATATTTCCTTCTGTCATAATCACGTCCTTACGGACGAGCTTTTTTCTCATTCAAATCTCAACTTCCCTTCTGTAACTTAGACATGCGTTCATTATACCGCAAGGCTCCCCATTCTTCCATGTAATATTTTAGCTATCTGGATGGACATTTCACATCGATTTTACAAAGTATACTTTTTCTGGTTTTGCGAATACTACCGTAAAAATATTATGGAGGGAATTCTATGGGCAACAATATGGATCTTCATTATGAAATGTTCTGCTATCAATGCGAACAGACCGCCAATGGAAAGGGCTGTACTAAACTCGGTGTCTGCGGTAAAACACCGGAGATCGCCAATCTGCAGGATCTGCTGCTCTATCAGGCCAAAGGCATCAGCTGCTACGCCAAATCTACCATTGGCGCCGACTCTCATGCGGATAAGAATATCGTACGCTTTTTAGAGAATGTACTCTTTACAACCCTAACCAACGTAAATTTTGATGCGGACGCACATGTAGCGCTGCTAAGAGAATCCCAAAAGATCAAAGAATCACTGCGCAGTCAAGCTTCTTCGAATCCTCATGCCGCGGCGGCACTCTACAATCTGCCGGAGAGCAAAACCGAGATGCTGCATGATGCCCCCATCGCCGGAATCATGTATGATAAGGCATTGGATCCGGACGTCCGCTCCCTGCGCCAAACGATCCTCTATGGCCTGAAAGGAATCAGCGCCTATGGGCATCAGGCACGGGAGCTTGGCTATTACAGTGATCAGGTCGATGATTTTTATATTCTTGCTCTGGAGTCTCTGACAGATGATTCTCTCTCCGTAGAGGAATGGATCCGTATGACCATGCGTACCGGAGAAATGGCAATCGAAGTAATGCGTGTCCTGGACGAAGCCAATACCCAGATCTATGGCCAGCCATTCCCGCATAAGGTCAATGTTCATATAAAAAAAGGGCCCTTTATCATTGTATCGGGCCATGACCTCAAAGATCTGGAGATACTGCTGGAACAAACCAAAGGTACGGGGATCCATATCTACACCCATGGAGAGATGCTGCCTGGGCACGGTTATGAAGGATTACGGAAATATCCGCATCTTATCGGCAACTTCGGCGGTGCCTGGCAGGACCAGCAAAAACAGTTCGACCATCTGCCGGGCTGTATTCTAATGACCACCAACTGCCTGATGCGTCCCCGCTCCTCCTATCAAGACCGGATCTATACGACCAATGTCGTCGGCTGGGAGGGTGTCCGGCATATTCCGAAAGATGCCAACGGCGAAAAGGACTTCAGTGAGATCATACAGCACGCTCTGGAGCTGGGCGGTTTTCCCGAAGACCAAGAGGTTCAGGAGATTCTGGTCGGATTTGGGCATCATGCGGTTCTGGAACGAGCCGAAGAGATTGTAGATTGCGTAAAATCCGGCAAGATCCGTCACTTTTTCCTGATCGGAGGCTGTGACGGCGCAAGACCAGGACGCAATTACTATACTGAATTTGCCAAGAAAGTACCGCAAGACTGTATGCTTCTGACACTTGCCTGCGGGAAATACCGTTTCAACAAATTGGACTTTGGAGAAATCGCGGGACTCCCCCGCCTTCTGGATATCGGGCAGTGCAATGATGTCTATTCAGCCATCCGCATTGTAACCGCTCTGGCCGACGCTTTTAACACGGACGTCAATCATCTGCCGCTTTCCATCATCCTCTCCTGGTATGAACAAAAGGCTGTCGCCGACCTTCTGGCACTGCTCAGCCTCGGCGTCAAAAACATCTATCTCGGTCCTGCGCTCCCTGCCTTTCTCAGTCCCAACGTACTCCAATACCTGACCGATACCTTTGCACTGAAGGCCATCTCCAATGCGGAAGATGACCTCAAAAGCTGCCTGAAACAGATTGTCTAAGATAAAAGGGACGGCTTTCAAACCGTCCCTTTCATCACATCATGCTTCAATATCGTCAAATATAACCGGCACTTCCTCACGGAACTTCTGCAGCAGCATATTCGCTACCTCCCGCATCTGAGGATGGGCCGCCTTATCCGTGCGCATCTTGAAGAAATGTCTCCACTCCCGCAGATTGGCAGTCATAACAAGTTCGGTCTTAAGGCTGTTCGGCAGAACATCTCTTGCCTCTTCCGGTTTCGCCCCCATCGCGATCAGCGCATTGTATGAACGCTCCGCGTTCTCCATGGCCTCATACCACAAACGATACTCCTCGGAATCTTCGCTCCAGAAACAGGGCTTGATAAAATTCATACCACCCTTTTTCCCATCCGGACTATAATTGCAATATCTGGAACTTTCCTGGCTATAAGAAGCTACACGGTGACGCACGATCTCATGTGTGACCCCTCGGTCGCACACAAACCGTACGGTGATCTTTTCATGCTCCAACACGGATTCATGACCACGCTTCAACAGATTCTTGATAAATTTTTCCGCGGAGCCTTCCGTGATCCTGCCCTCACTCTTATAGCATACACGTCCGGCCAGCTCAATTTTCTTAAGGATCTGCGCTCCATCCAGCGTATCCAGAATTTCTACATAAGGTGCTACTACATTCATCTTGCTCTTCCTTTCTTATCTCATTCCATAATCGATTTTTCCATATAAGGGATAAGTCTCGCTCCTGTCATACCGTAATCCTGTACACGAATGTCATAGGATTTTACATTCCAGGAAGCGATCTTCCCGTATTCGCGCTGAATCATCCGGTTGGTCAGAGTGCTTGCGACCTCAACACGGATGGTATTTCTGCCCGCCTTCAGGTATCTGCCGAGGTCAATCCGCAGTGTCCGCAGGGGAATCAGTCCTGCCTTTTCTCCATTGACCCAAACCATAGCCGTACCGCCGCCGGTAGAATCCAGCTGCAAGTAAGCTCCGTCCCAACTCTCCGGGATCCCCACTTCTGTCTCATAGCGTCCCAGTCCGGAGACCTGATCCATGGAGGGCCGCTCTCCGGCCAGCTGCGCAAGCTGCTCTTTTTCTGCCGGCAGACTCTTCCATGGAACCAACGGGCAATCTGTGAATTTCAAGACTGTCTTACGAGTCGTATAGTATACTTCATGTGTTGTATGGCCGAACTTCTCCTCGACATTCACCTTACGGTCCCCTTCATTCCAGTCTTCGATCTCGATATTCCACTTTTCCAGAGGCATTGCTTCCGGTACCAAAATCTCCTTGGCAACATGCCGTCCGTCGCTTAGAACCGCCTGACAGCATCCGGAATGCTCTGCCCGGAACTTCAGTCCTTCTTCGGCCCTGACTTCCGTATTGGCCTCCACCGCATGAAGTTCCGGCTGTGCCTCCAGATCCAGCGCGATCAGAGCCTCTTCTCCGCTCTTTAATGTCAGGCTCAACACCGTGTGCCCGTTTTCTATCTTATATGGCTCGATCTTCCGCACCTCGCCGTTCCATCCGTCAATCCTGTAAGGCACACCTTCCCCCTCCAGCATCAGCGTATAGGTATGCGCCGGCTCATCGCGCTCCACGGCAAACTTATAGGCGTAGACAAACGTATAGAATATCTTGTTCTCCCGGTCCCATCTAGAAGATGTCAGGATCCTGCGGTTCGGCTTATCATAGGCAACGCGAGGCAGAATGCCCAGTCCCCGCAGTACGTCCAGAACTTCTTCCGGGCCGTTCAGCTCCAGCACGTTGGGCAGCTTCTTGATCTCGTCAACTGTCTTTTGCAGCTTCGCGTCATCATCCATCAGATAACTACTGCGGCTTGCCGCTTTCTCATGTCTGCGGTCCGGTCCGTCATAGGTCACGACCTCACTGGTATGGTTGACAAAGAGGATCGGCAATCCGCTCTGCGCAATCTCCAGCAGTTTCCGCGCGCAGTCCGCCTCCAGAGTCTCCTGATACAGAAGAATCGCCTTGTAAGCCGTCCCATCCGGCTGCAAAGCCGTCTTGCTCCAGCGCACATTTTCCGTATCCAGCAGTAGCTGCGGTGAGAAATAATCATATGTATATCCGGCCTGCTGCAGTGACAGATCCTGCCAGAAATAAGCCCAGTCATACATCATATAGTTATGTTCAAAATCAATATGCTTTCTTGGCTGTCCATAGTTGATAAAGGCATAGTCCGTCCGCAGGATGGCCAGATCCCTCACCGCCGTGCCCTGTCGGAGCGCCTTCTGATTGCGTCCCAGCATTCTGGTCCATTCCGGATAATGTACGGATGCCGGCTGCCGGCTGTTGAAGCGTTCTGAGAATTTAGCGTACATTCCTTCATGCCCCGGCCACATCGTATCCGACTCAGAACCTTCAATTGCCGAATACCCATGGAATACCGTCCGGTTGACGCCTTCCGAAAACTGAAGAAGGCAAAGGCCTGTCCAGGAATCCATATTATAATAATAATTGTGTCCAAAGACCGCTCCCGTTTCACTGGAGAATTTCCGTCCGTACATATTGGCGGAACCGGACATTCCACGGTAGAGATCAAGTTCCGCTGCCTGCGCAAAAGACTCTGTCTCTACGCCGTCCAGTGCTCTGGCCGGTGTGGAGATCTCAAAATTGACTCCATAAGAGGGCTCCGCACGCAATGTCATACCCAAACTGTGCAGCCATGTCTGCAGGGGCAAAAGTACATTCTCTACATACATATCGCTGATGACATGGTAGTAATCCGCACGTACCTTCTCCGTCAGCTCTTCCGCTCCCGCTCCGCTTGCGGCATAATCATATTCCTTGGGTGAGCGTCCTGTCACTCTTGCCTTATCCATCGTGATTAACGGCAGATACCGGGTAATATCATATCCCTGTCTCTTCAGGAACTCCTCCTTCAGATCGTATCCCCAGAAAATACCGCCGGCTCCATAAGATAAAAGCTCCAGAGAATCCATATAGATCTCACCACGGCCATTCTTACGGATGGTCTCCTTCAGTTCCTTGGTCAAAACAACTTCTTCCCAATAATCAATCAGCGCCTGTACGCCGTAACGATCCATATAATTGATCGTATAATTGGTACTGACAGACGGAGACGCCGTCTGTCCCGTTCCATGCATCCAGTAAGCAAAAAGGGCATACTCTCCCTCCGCCGGCGCTGTCCATCGCAGATGAAACTCTCCATTTTCGCAGACGACCTTCTCGCTGAGATCGGTCAGCGAATCCAGCTCCAGCACACCCGTACCCAGACCTTCCGCATAGCCGTACTCCTGTCCGGAATATGGCCGTGCCTTTAAGAGTTTCGCCGCAACGACACCCTGAAACTCATAGACGGTATAGGTGGCCGCTGAGCCATGAATATCCCCGGCAATGGCCTTGGTCTTGACCGGATACGGCAGAACGCCGTCAAAACTCTCCCCGCCGCGCAGCAGCACCGTCGCGTAATCCAGCTCCTTGGAAGCCGCTTTATTATCCGGATTGTACGGTTCTCCATTCCAGACATATGTATCCGGCAAATTGGCCGTAGCCCAGTGCGATCCGCTGGTCAGACTGAATCCCAATCCCAGCCGGGTTGCCTCCGCCACGATCAGCCGGGTATCACTCGTCCACTCTTCCGACCCCCAGCCATACACCGAAGAATCCGCGCCCGGTTCCGGCATGGCCAGAAACTCCGCCGCGCCAAACCCGGAATCATGGATCTCCTGTACATTCTTCTTCAGAGTCTCATCCGTGTTCATGCCTTCCGCGAGCCACCAGCGCACATCCGGCCGGTACTGGGTTTCGATCTCCCCATACATGGCACGCAGCTTGTCTTCAAACTTCTTTTGCTCCATACCCTTGTTCCCCCTTTATCCATATTTGATATACGGTCAATGTATCTCCTGCAACACGAAAACGTATCTCCATCCCGGCATATTCCATGCCGTAAATGCGTTCCGGATCCTCCTGATAAGAAGGCCTCGGATCCTGACGCAGAATCTCCAGCACATTGTCACGCTGATCCGGCGGAATCTTCTGAAGCCACTCCTCCGAACACTGAACCTGCAGCGTATCGCTCTGATGCTCTGCCGCAAAGCCTCCGGACGCTTCCGGATGACTGTCCGTATACGACAGATACGGCTTAATATCATACACAGGCGTTCCATCAACAAGATCCGCTCCCAGAATATGCAATACCGGCCCCTCCGGCGTTTTCCACTCGATCCTCTCCAGCCGCACACTGGAAAGTCCGATCGGGTTGGGCCGAAACGGCGATCTTGTCGCAAAGACCCCCATGCGTTCATTGCCTCCCAGCCTGGGCGGACGCACGGTGGGAGACCACTTTTCTCTGTGAGCCATTGAAAATTCCCACAGAATCCATATATACGAAAAATCCTCCAAGCCTCGCAGCGCCGACGGATCTCGAAATTCCGGCTCAAAAACAATCCGGCTGCGCAGCCCTTCCACAAGACTGCTTTGCCTCGGAATTCCGAACTTTGAGGGAAAATCGCTGCGTACCCGAGCGATGATTTTCATACTGCTCACAATCCTTTCCGCGCCAAATCGGCATTACGGTTATTATAGCATAGATTTTGCGGGGTTACAACACTTGATTTTTCCCTGTCTTATGCTATACTGTAGAAAAAAGGAGGATGCCGTATGATTAAAAAAGCGTCGGATACAGACCTTGGCGAGATTGTTATGCTCGCACTGGAACTATGGCCGGAAAATACACAGGAAGATTTGACGCCGGAGATGTCGGAAATTCTCCATAACGCCGAATCCGCCTTTTTTCTGGCGTATGACGGTTCATCTCCGGTCGGATTCGCGCAGTGCCAGCTTCGCCATGACTATGTAGAAGGAACGGACAGTTCTCCTGTGGGATATCTGGAGGGAATTTACGTCCGTGCTCCCTATAGAAAACACGGATACGCAAGACAGCTGCTGGATGCCTGTGAGGCCTGGGCTGCTTCTATGAACTGCACTGAATTTGCCAGCGACTGCGGCATCGACAATCTCCTGAGCCAAAGCTTTCACCATCACGCTGGATTTATAGAAGCCGGCCGTATTGTCTGCTTTACCAAAAAAATCAGCCGAAAGGAACATGCATAATGGATCGAAATCTTGCCGGTAAAATCTACCCTGCTTCCATCACCCCTTTTTCCGCGGACGGAAGCATCAACGCTTCCGCCATGCGGGCCCTGCTGGAGATGAATCTATCTCAGGGCGCTCCCGGTTTTTTTATCGGCGGCAGCTCTGCTGAGTGCTTTTTGATGACGGAGGAAGAACGGATGCAGACTTTTTCCGTCGCATCCGAATATCGGGACCGTGCCGTCCTGATTGCGCATGTCGGCGCTTTTTCGACCGAACAAGCCATCCGCTACGCCAGGTACGCAAAACAGCTTGGATTTGACGCGATTGCCGCGACTCCGCCTTTCTATTATGGATTTGACTCCCGCGCCATCAGCCGGTATTATTATGACATTTATGAAGCCTGCGAAATGCCTGTCATCATCTACAACTTTCCGGGCAATACCGGCAAGGAATTTCATCTGGAGGACCCCATCTATCAAGAACTCTTCCGAAGTCCCGCGATCTTGGGTGTCAAACACACCAATCAGGTTGTCTACCAGCTGGAGCGCATCAAGCACCTGAACCCCCATCTCATTGTCCTCAATGGCTACGATGAAACCATGTCCGCGGCTCTTGCCATGGGCGCCGACGGCTCCATCGGAAGCACCTTTAATGTTATGTATCCGCATTATAAAAAGATTCAGAATGCCTATGAATCTCTGGACCATACGGAAATGCACCGTCTGCAAGTACAGGCGAATAATATCATGGAAGTTCTGGTTCGTGTCGGCTTATTCCCGGCGATCAAATATATTCTGACCACCATGGGAATTGACGCCGGTCTGCCTCGCCGACCATTTCTGCCTCTGGACGCAGATCAGAAAAAGATGGTTGATCAGGTACTGCGGGAAGATCTTGAAAATTGACCTCTCTTCTGAAAAATAATAAAAGACCGTTTTCTTTCCTTATTGTAACTCAGGAAAGAAGGCGGTCTTTCGCATTATCTGGATATTAATTTTAAGAATCTTTTATCATTCATCTGCTCGTTTGTTAAATACGCCCCATCGCAAAAGAGCGCATAGGTTGTAATCGGAGTCGGCGCATTCCGCGCTTCTTCCCTGCTCCTCAAATGAATCGCACGGAACGGTACACCATTTTCCCTGGCTGTTTCCGTCACTATCGGAACATACTTCGCATTAAACGGACATTGACTGGTATAATATAGGACATATCCTTTTTCTTCAATGTGCGGATGTCTGGCGCATTCTCTGAAGGCGGGCAGCAAAGCAGTGTCTTCCAATGGCAAATACCACAGCTGCACTCCGTTATCCGCTTCATCACAAACCGAAAATCCTTGATACTGCAGAAACTTCGGATCCGCCAGAAATGGCTTTTTCTTTTTAGACGACAAAATACACAGTCCCTTTTTCCCTTTGTTCCGGCTGTCTTCCATACAGGCATGCAAAAGCTCAGCTCCATATCCATGCCCTTTAAAAGCGCCCGCTACCCACAGACAGTCAATATACATATAACCGTCCGCAAGGATCGGATTCCACGCATTTTCTGCCGGAATATACTCAATAAAACATTTTCCACGCTCTTTACTCTTCAGGAAAACCAGTCCATCCTCAAAGCGCTCCTGTAACCATGCCTTTTTGGATGACACCTGAATATCCTTATTATTGGAAATCGCGCAACATATATGCTCCTGTTCTATATTATCGCTTGTCACCGTGATATATTCCATATAGATCCCCTATGGATTTTGCCGGCACTGCTGCTCAGATCCATCTCCTTCGCCGTCACCGTTCCCAACTGTGTATCACCGGAATGCGCCGAAATCAAAATGCTGTTCTGTTCTAATGTATCCGCTCGGGTCACGGCCGCTGTCGTATGAATCGACAGATCAATCCCCTTCGGTACTTCCAGCGTTAAATATTTATCTGATGGATTGACATATACCTCCGCCCCGGATTGGCAGAAACGAATCCTCAAAATACCATCTTCCAGCAGAGAATGCATGGCGATGTCTTCTGCCAACTCTCCGCCGCTCTCCCTGACGCTTAACTGTGGACGATCCGACTCTACAATCTTCACCTCTCCGGAACGCCAATAGACTTCTACATAGTTCACACCATCCGCTGCATAGTTGAAGTCACCGACCTGGTATTTTTCGGCGTCCGGATATTCCTCTCCAATCAGATGATCTCCCATACCAAATGGCACATTCTCCATATAGCATCCGGATACCATCAGCGCGGCAATCGCGCATACAAATAAAATGATTGCTTTTTTCATGATTCAAACCTCTTTTCATTTTATGGCCCGAAGCTCCAAAAAAGGACGCAGAATCTTCCCCGTCGGAACCCGGTTCATCTCTGCGTCTTGCGTCTGGCTTATTCTCGTAGTGATTTATTCTTCTGTCTTGGACTTTATAAGGAGCATCAGCGCCTGGAACTCCGTAGACAGCATCTGTCCAAGTTTCTCTTCAGAAAAATGGCAAAATCCTGTAGCGCACAAAGTTCCGACCCCAAACGTATAGATCCATTCGTTCTCAAACAGCTGCTTCGCCTGTGCTTTGCTCAGATCATATTCCTCCTGAAGCAGAGCCATGCAGGTCTCTGCCGTAGGACCCAGCTCCCCGAATACATCATCAAAGCTTACGGCTTTTTGATTCTCCTGCATAAATAACAGCTGGTATAGCTTCGGCTCTCTGACGCCAAACATTACCATCCGCATTCCCACCTGCTTAAACAGCGGCATATCCGGCAGTACAGGGCTCGCGAAGCTCTCAAAACGCTGCATAGCCGCAATGCGCACTTCATCCCGTACCTCTTTCATGCTGTTAAATACCGTAAAGATCGGACGCGCTGAACTGCCTAATGCATTTCCCAGCTCCTTGGCCGTCAACGCTTCCACGCCTTTTTCTGATACAACATTCAATGCTGTCTGAACAATCTCTTCTTTGGTAAATTTCGGTTTGGGCGGCATGTTGCTTTCATCCTTTCATTATATGAAATATTTGTTTTGCAACGTTTTTTTAATTATAACTATTTACCTTTGTTTTGTCAATTCTTTTTCAATGCTCTGAAACATATTTCAGAATCATTTCCGCTGTGTTTTCAACACCAACGGACGAATCCACTGTCAACTCATAATGTCTGGCATCTCCCCAACGCTTTCCAGAGATATGTTTATAATATGATGCTCTTGCCCGGTCGGAACGGCGAATATTCCGTTTCGCCTCCTCCTGCGTATCTCCGTAAACTTCCATGACTCTGCTGATACGGTACCCGATCGGCGCATGGACAAAGACCCGAACCACATTCTCGTAATCCTGTAAAACCGCATCGGCAGCCCTGCCAACAATTACGCAGGAACCATTATCCGCAATCTTACGGATAATCTTTTCCTGTGCCTTGATCGCGCGCTGTACTCCATGGGAGGTCAAATAGAGATCCCGCAACGCATCCGGCGCGTTTTTATGAATATCGGAAATAAACTCCTGATCCAATCCGCTCTCATGCGCAGCCAAAGCAACCATTTCCTTATAATAAAATGGAATTTCAAGCTTTTCCGCAACCAATTTGCCGATTTGCTTACCGGATGATCCGTGTTCCCTGGCAATCGTGATGATCACTCCCGGCTTGGAGGGTTTAAGTGCGGGACTCTCTCCATCATCCGCTTGTATCGGCTTTGCTTCGCTGACATAGTCCTTTTTCAGAAATTGGCGGTAGAATACCGCTCCCACCATACTGGTCAGTGTCTCAGTTACAGGAAAAGTCAGCCAAAAATAATTGAGTCCAAAACGTGAGAAAACATACCCCAAAGGGACAAAGAGCACAACCGTACGGATGATGGTCAATGCGGAACTTTTCAGACTGGAGCCCACCGCTTGAAAGAATACCGGGAAAGTCAGGGACGTAACCATCGGTAAAAAGCTGATCCCAACATAACGGAATCCGATCCTGCCGATCTCAACTACCAGAGCGTCGCTCGTAAACACCCGCAGCATCTGTGCCGGAACCAGAAGGAAACATAAGGTCCCCACTGCCATCAACGCCAGGCCAAATACAATGGATACGGACAGCGTTTTTCTGCACCGATCTATATTCCTTGCCGCATAGTTGTAGCTGATTACCGGAACAATACAGGTCTGCATCGCGCCCAGAGGAATAAAGAAGAATGTCTGCCACTTATAATAGATGCCAAGCGCTGTAACTGCCTGGTCACAAAAGCCCGCCAGAATCAGGTTCAATCCTAATATATAAAAAGTGTAGGCGGACTGCATCAGGATATTGGGAATCCCCATACGGAAAATCCCCGCAATATGATGCCGGTATACTCCTCGGGCCGGAGGAACCCGAAAGCCTTTTTTCATAACCACCAGCGCGGCAACGATCTGTCCCACAACCGTAGCCGCCGCGGCTCCCGCGATCCCCATCTCTGGCAGGCCAAACATGCCATAGATCAGAAGCGGATCCAGAATAATATTGGTAACCGCGCCAAGAATCTGCGCGAACATCGGTGTTTTCATATCACCATTGGATTGCAGGATTTTCGTCCATATGCTTTCCAAAAACAATCCAAAACTGAATACGCAGACGATTCTGCCATATACGATTACATCCTGAATCACCGCTTCGGAATTAGTGGACATCCTTGCATAAGAAGGCATGATGAGCCAGCAAATCAATGCAAACAGAGACCATAATACGATTGCGAGCGGTGTGCCGATTCCGGCATATTCGTCCGCCTCTTTTCGATTACCTACACCAAGTTTCGCTGCCATGACCGTATTGATTCCCACACCTGTACCCACAGCAAAAGCGATCATTAAAAGCTGCAGCGGATAAACGATGGACAAAGCGGTCAGTCCAGAATCCGAATACCTGCCCACAAACAGGCTGTCAACAATATTATACAGCGCTTGAATCAACTGCGCGAGCATCACCGGCGGCGCAAGCCGAAACAAGATTTTGCTGATCTTTTCCGTACCAAATGCATCTGTCTGCTCCATCCTAACACTCCTCGGTTCTACACTTCCTCTATACTATATTCCTTTTTGTTTACAATCGCAAGATCTATTTTTGATTTCTCTCCACGGATTCAAATATAGGTATTGACAAAATTGCTCTACAATTGTAAAATAAATATATACTACAAATGTAGAGGAGTGATATTATGACAAAAGAGATTCGTCGTCTGCCGGACGCAGAGCAAGAGGTTATGCAGGCCATCTGGGCTTGTACCCCTCCTGTGGCAAGAACCGATATTGAGGGAATCTTATTTAAGACACATCCAATGGCTTTGACCACCTTGCTGACACTGCTCACCCGCTTAAGCGAAAAGGGGTTTCTGACAATTACCAAAAATGGGCGCAGAAGCTATTATACCCCCTGTATCTCCCAAGAGGACTATCTAGCATCACAGGGCCAGAACTTCTTTCAAAAGCTCTGCGGCGGGAATCTGTCTGTTTTTGCCAATGCCTTATGTGACAGCGGATTAACCAAAGATGAGATTACCGAGCTGCGTACACTCCTGGAAAGGGATGAATTATGAGTACAGAGGTCCTGCTGAAAGGCTTTATCACAGGGATTTTTAGTCTCGTATTCGCCTGGGCTGTATTCTCCCGGTACGATAGAGAGATTGGAGCCGAGTCTACAGGAGAAGAAGGACAGAGATATTTTCCTCTGGTTTCCGGCCCCCTGCTTCCGGCTTTTCTCCTGACACTTCTGATTCTTGGGGTAAAGTTCTATGGTACGGCTCCCACCCTGAAAATGATGTTGACCATGTGCTTTGATATTTTTCTGCACATTTGTCTGTATTACATTATCCTCATCATCGCGCTGCCGTTCCTTAGAAATCATATCAGCGCCCGCGCCTGCGCTATGCTCTGGCTGCTTCCCAACTATCTGTATCTGACACAGCAAAGCTATATGAGGGTTCCAAAGCCTCTGATTACACTGCATGTATCCCGCATAGCGGTTACCTTTCTTGCCCTCGTATGGCTGGTTGGTTTCATAGCGGTTTGGGGATGGAATATTATAAACCATCTGATATTCCGCCGAAGGATATTAAAGCATGCCGTTCCGGTTACGGATCCTGAAGTATTAGCTCTCTTCCGGTCCGAACTTGAGAAAACAGCGATCCGCAAGCCGAAGCTCTCGCTCGTGATAACGGATGATGTCTCGTCGCCGCTGACCATAGGGCTCTTTCGACGCAGCACAAGGATTCTTCTGCCGCGAAAAAGTTATTCTCCGGATGAACTGCATCTGATCTTCCGGCATGAACTGATCCATATCAGCCGTGAGGACAGCTGGGCCAAATTTTTTATGATGTTCTGCACAGCGATGTGTTGGTTCAATCCTCTGATGTGGACCGCCATGAAAAAGAGCGCTGAAGATATGGAGCTAAGCTGCGATGAAACCGTACTCCTGGGAGCGGATGCCCCTACAAGAACGCAATATGCGAATCTGCTTCTGGGCGCTGCCGGAGATGACAGAGGATTTTCTACATGCCTCTCCGCCTCTGCTTCTTCCATGCGCTATCGCTTGAAAAGTATCGTAAAACCTAAGAAGCGGCACACGGGCGCCCTGCTCGTTGGTCTGACATTCTTCCTTCTCTGTATGACCTGCGGTTATGTCTCGTTGGCCTATGGAGAAGATACCGGGGCCACAACCATTTTCCGTGGTCATGACTTGGCGGAATTTACCGCGGATACGATTACTGTAACCGGCGGAGAATACGCCGCCGGACTGGACTTTGTGGACGCGGAAGCACTGACTGAATATATCGCCGGACTCTCTACCCAGGAGATGACAGGAAATTACTCTTATCCGGACGATGATCATTCTCTTTCCATATGGTATAACAGTCCTTATGGCGTTGTATTGGTAGATCTTCAGACCGAATATATCAAGGTTATCTATCTGAGCGATGAAAAAAATGTACGATATGTTTACCATTTGCCGGAACCGGCCGACTGGGAATATACAGATTCTATCGTACCGCCATTGCCCACAGCGAAAGTAGATCTGTCCGATGGTACACAATACGGAGGGCATGATCTGAACGCTACGGTAGCAAAACTGGTACGTACACATGACGGCCAAAAAGATATCCTCAAGGACCGGGAATTAAAAACATATGAAAGCGCTGGGATTTTCGGCTCCACGGCTTATACAGACGCTACTGTTACATTCTCCATGCCGCTGCTTTCCCAGGTGGAAGTTCTGATAGAAGCCTGGGATTACCGTTCCGGTTACACTCTGATTCTCGACGCTGCAGAGGGCAGCATTACCTTTGAAGTTCCGGACTATCCGGCTCATTATACGATTACCGCATCGTTTGAGGGAAGTAACGGAGTGTATGAAACCTCCTTTATCTTCCATATAGGCGACGCCGACAGCATGTAAACAACCAAAGCCGCGGTTCTTCCATATTGGAGGTCCCCGCGGCTTTATTTTCTGCAAACTCTTTAGACAGCTGTATCCTTAGAAAAATACTGATGGATGTTTTTCATCCTTGTCATCTGCTTGACGCCAAACGGACATCGCTTCTCGCAGTGTCCACATTGCAGACAGGCATCCGCTTTTACCGACAATTTGGTATAATGATTGGCCGCAATCACATCACCGGTTAACGCGAGATCATAGTATTTGTTTACCAAACCGATGTCAATCCTCGCGGGACATGGCTGGCAATGATTGCAATACACACAGGTTCCACTGATTGTATCCGCAGTAAAAGTTCCGATCACAGAGTAATCTCTTTCCTCGTCCGTTGACGTCAGGAATCCGAGCAGGGTATCCAGCTGCTCCATCGTCTGCACACCAGGAACAGCGACAAGCACTCCCGGACGGTCAATGGCATACTGGAGACATTGATAGTGATTCAAGGCAACCCCAAAAGGCGACTGATCCGCACGGAGAAGCTGCCCGGCGAAGAAGGGCTTCATGACGGAGATCCCGATCCCCTCCGCTTCACATCTCCTGAACAGTTCAAATCGTTCTTTTACACTGCCGATTCCCAGCGCGTCGCCCTTTTCAAAATCATAGGCCGGATTAATAGAAAACATCATCATATCCACAAGGCCCGTATCTATGATTCGATTGGCAACTGAAGGCGTATGCGAAGAAAATCCGATAAGCCGTATTCTCCCTTTTCATCATACACCGCACCGAAATGAACCTGTAAGAATACTTTTTCCCTGCGGCCCGCAATCGCCCGGCCAAATGGCGCATAGGTGGCTCCGGCCGTACACATATCAAAGAAATTGATGCCATTATCAATCGCCTTACAGA
>CAVGBV010000049.1:17088-19304 GCA_963627615.1 Alloprevotella sp. | reverse complement strand
ATAGGCGAGTGCTAATATTCATAAATTTATAATATTCTTACGAAAGTTACAAAATGGAAATGAATTTGTCAAATTGTCTGATTCCATACGGAAAGCATTTACAAAAATCTGTGGATTCCACGGAAAATAATTTTTTGTGTGAAAGCCCTTGAAAATCAGGAAATCATGTGGTAGTCTATTGGAAGTGTGTTTCTACACGGGACGAATGCACGTCGTGTCCGGACACGACGGACATTCTCATACTCAGGAGAGTCTCTTAAAAAGAGCGCCGAAGGTGTACGCAGTGAAAAGACTTCACTGTTAATCTCTCAGGCAAAAGGATGGAGGAAGTAGGATGTTTGAAAAAATTGACCAATTTATCACATGGTTTGACGATGTGGTCTGGGGCCTGCCGTTGATCGTTTTGATTCTGCTTACAGGACTGCTCTTAACCAGCCGGTTAGGACTTCTGCAGATCAGACATTTGGGGAAGGCCTTAAAGTTCATGTTTAAAAACGAAGAAGACGGCGAGGGTGAGGTTACGAGCTTTGGCGCCCTGTGTACGGCATTGTCCGCCACCATCGGTACGGGCAATATCGTAGGTGTAGCAACGGCGATTGCCGCTGGCGGTCCGGGCGCGCTTTTCTGGATGGTGCTTACCGCCTTTTTGGGGATGGCGACCAAGTACGCCGAAGGCCTTTTGGCGATTAAGTACCGTAAGATTGACGCCGAAGGCCATGTTCTGGGTGGACCTTTCTATTATATTGAAAATGGAATGGGAAAGAACTGGCGGTGGCTGGCTAAGATTTTTGCCTTCTTCGGAGCCGGTGTGGGGCTGTTCGGAATCGGGACCTTTTCTCAGGTAAACGGCATCACTTCAGCGGTGCGCAACTTCTTTGATCCCAATACGATGTATGCCGTTACATTGTTCGGAAGAACGTATTCCTGGGCAACGGTGATCTCCTGTCTTGTCCTTACGCTATGTGTAGGATTGGTCGTCATTGGAGGTCTTAAGAGAATCGCCAAGGTTTCGCAGGTAGTGGTACCCTTTATGGCGGTATTGTATATTGTATTGGCGCTGATCATCATTTGTTGCAACATTCAGGCGATTCCGCAGGCGTTTGTTACGATCGTCAAGAGCGCGTTCACCGGGAGCGCCCTCGCGGGCGGCGTGATGGGCAGTATGATTGTCGCCATGCAAAAAGGAATTGCCAGAGGAATCTTTTCCAATGAGTCCGGCCTCGGCAGCGCGCCGATCGCGGCGGCAGCGGCGCAGACCAAAGAGCCGGTACGGCAGGGACTGGTATCTATGACCGGAACCTTTATCGATACCATTATCGTCTGCACGATGACCGGTCTTGCGATTGTCATCACCGGTACATGGAATACCGGCCTTGAAGGCGTGGAGATCACGACGGCGGCATTCCAGCAGGGACTGCCGTTTTCTCCTGTATTTTCAGCATTCTCACTGATGATCTGCCTGGTTTTCTTCGCGTTTACGACGATTCTGGGCTGGGATTATTATGGTGAGCGCTGCCTGGAGTACCTGTTCAATGGAAATAAAAAAGCAGTTAAGATCTATCGGTATCTGTACATATTCTGCGTCTTTATCGGCCCCTACATGACCGTAGCGGCGGTATGGAATATCGCGGATATCTTCAACGCTCTGATGGCGTTTCCCAACCTGATCGCGCTTTTGGCGCTCAACGGCGTCGTCGTGCGGGAAACCAAGGAATATTTTCAGAGGCACTAATAAATATAAGACAAAATAATAAGGCCTGTCTCACGTTGAACGGTGAGACAGGCCTTATCTTTTACAGTGCGAATTTGGTCTTAGGGTTCTGGAATTCCTGCATCCGTACGGCATAAGCCTCACGGATCTCCTTTTCAAAAGCGACAGGGGAGTCTGCCGCGCCCATCGTATCCAGAAGATAGCGGGTCAGATCCGGATTGTTGACCAGGATGGGGCCCAGCTGAGAGGTAACCATCAGATGCTCCTGTACAATCCCCTCCAGGTGGGAATCAGCGTTCAGGCCGCGGCCTTTTTGGCAGCGGACAAAAGGACAGGAAGAATTGTCCCCGTACCAGGAGGTGAAGGTGCTCTGAAATCCCAGAGTGTCGAACTTTTCCTGGAAGCTTCCGAGTACAAGGCCGTTGTAACGAGTATATTGCGAACGTTTGGCGGTAAAGGGGAGCAGGTCCAGACCGGGAATCTTGCGTCCGTCCCAGTTCTCGAT
>CAVGBV010000049.1:9412-17008 GCA_963627615.1 Alloprevotella sp. | reverse complement strand
CTCGATTTCAGTAAAGAGGATCTCTCCGGCATTTCCGGTAAAGAGCATGGGGACACCGGAGGCGATCAGTTCCTGCAGCCGAACGCGGTAAGGGCGCAGCTGCGTGATGATCTTTTCCTGATTGCGCTCAGAAGTAGATCCCATATAGATCAGATCTGGTGTCTCAGCGGCAAAATACGGTTCCGTGCCGAAGGTGGTAGGAAACCACTCCGCGTCCGGCAGACAATGCTGCAGATACTGCATATTGCCCATATCACCGAACAGGTTGCATATCTGCGGATAAAGGATTTCGATTTTCATTGATGCTCCTCCTCTCTCTCCAAGAGGGCTTTTAGGCTGGCCTCCGCCGCTTTGGCGGTAGATACGGTATAGACATCATACAGGAGATAGATGGTATCGGTCGCTTCCGGGCGAACCGCATCGGCCGCTTCGGATTCTTTGGGAACGCAGGTGATCTTCTCCGGCGCGACACCGGCCACAAGGAGCCGCACCCGATGATCCAGACTGCGGACACCGGCGCAGATGATCTGCACGATGGAATCATCCCGGAGAAACTCATAATCTGTGTCATAGAGCCAGGAAATATTCTCACTGGTTTCCTTGGCATCACCCAGATCATCCAACATCAGAATGACGGTTTTGCGGCCGGGACGGCGGCGGATCGAATCAAATACGCGGGAGCAGGCAATGGGATTCTGTCCCTTCGCGACGCTAAGAATGACGGCTTTTCCGGCAATCTCTTCTTCATGGTAGCGGCTCTCAACGATATGGAGCTTTTCAATGGAAGAACGAAGGTGAAGGGGAGTCAGGCCAAATTCACTCAACAGAGCGATGGCGCCGGCAAGGTTGTACAGATCCGGAGCTGACTGCCCTACCATCTTAAAGTCTTCCGTCTTTTCATGCATCCGCATCTCCACACGCCCGGTTTCCGGATGAACGGCGCACAGCGCGTAATCCAGAGCGGGAGAAGCAAAATCACAATGACTGCAGTGCGCGCGGCCGATGTGATGGTAACGGCGGAATTCATAGACCATGGGAGCGCCGCAATACGGACACAGCGGGAGATCCTGTATGATATTGTTATCCATAATCTCCTCGTTCTCCAGAGGATCTACACCGAAATAGACACGGTCGTTTTTGGTGGCCAGACGGGCGCTGATCAGGTCATCGCCGTTCAGCACCAGCTTGGTGGAGGCGGGGATATTCTGATCAAGGATGTCATAGATAAATTCCGCGTGCGCGTTTCGCTTGAAGGAATCGCGGAACAGATTGGTAACCAGCAGCAAATTGGGATGCACATAGGGATAAATCAGACGGGAACTGCGTTCATCGAGCTCCAGAACCGCTAGGTCCCGGACGGTCTGCCCCTTGAGATTGATCGCGCTAATCAGCGTGGTTACGACACCGCCCAGAATATTGCTGCCGCTGCGGTTGCTGGCCGGCTGAAAGCCGTTGTCTGTCAGAATATCGATTACCATATTGGCAGTGGTCGTCTTTCCGTTGGTGCCGGTGATGCCGATGACCGTCTTGGGCATGTCCATCCGCGCCAGAAAATCCGGACAGATCTTAAGAGCCAATACGCCGGGATTGTGCGTGCCGGCGCGGCCTATGAGGGAGAGCCCTCTGGAAAAGAGCTTGGCTCCGTATAAAGCAAGATAAAAACGAATACCTTTCTTCATTCGAAAAGATCCTTTCTGAATGTATTTACAACTGCCCCCTATTATAACAAATCTGTTCGAGATATGCAAGGCGTAGAGAAGCGCAAAATATTCCTAAAAATCTGTTGGAATACGCGGTAAGAAATGATATAATGAAAATGGCAGATGCCGTATAGAAAAATCAGGGGGTATCAGAATATGAAAAGAATTCAGGAGGTACTGGAGAATCAGGGCGGCAACTATATCCTGCCCTTTTTCTGGCAGCACGGAGAGGATGAAGAGACGCTGCGCGAAGGAATGCGCAGGATCAATGAAGCAGGAATCGGCGCCGTGTGTGTAGAGTCCCGGCCGCATCCGGAATATGTCGGCCCTAAGTGGTGGCAGGACATGGACGTAATTCTGGATGAGGCGCATAAACGGGATATGAAGGTATGGATTCTGGATGACGCGCATTTTCCGACAGGATATATTAATGGAAGGTTAAATGAATTTCCGCAGGCCCGGAAACGTCTGGTGACGCATTATTGTATCGATGTGGTCGGTCCGGCGCCGGATAATTCTTTTGTCATTCAGTTAAAACCGGAAGAAACGCTTCTGGGTGTGGTTGCGGCGCGCAGAGAGCGCGGCAATATGCGTGCGATGCAGGATCTGATCGATATCAGCGGCAACGTAAGAGGACAAAGAGTCTATTGGGATGTACCGGAAGGCCTGTGGAGCGTGGTTGTGATCAAGAGTACCTATAACGGCAAGGACAGACAGACGCATGCCAATCTGATTGACCGTGATACGGTAAAGCTTTTGCTGGACATCTGCTATGAACCGCATTGGGAGCATTATCAGAAGGAATTCGGCAAGACCATCATGGGATTTTTCTCCGATGAGCCGCAGATGGGCAATTGCGGAGGCAGCAGCCTGCCGGGGATCGCGCAGATGGGCAATGATAAAATGCCGTTAAGCTGGTGCGCGCAGCTGGAAGAAGAGCTGAAAGAAGAGTGGGGGCCGCTCTTTTTACAGGTGTTGGTTGCATGCTGGTACGATGTGCCGCAGTTCAGTCCGGCGGCGAGACTTTCCTATATGGACCATGTGAGCCGTCTGTTCCAGGAGAATTTCAGCCAGCAGGTGGGGGACTGGTGCCGTGCGCACGGAGTGGAATATATCGGACACATCATCGAGGATAACGGATCGCACGCGAGGCTGGGCCATGGACCGGGACACTTCTTCCGTGCGCTGTGGGGACAGGATATGTCCGGTGTGGACGTTGTGCTGCAGCAGATTCGGCCGGGGCTGGAGGATACGCCGTTCTATCGGATTGACGGAGTAGATGTATATAATGGAGAGCTGTTCCATAATATTCTCGCTAAGATGGGTTCCTCGTTGGGACAGATCGATCCCAAGAAGAAGGGGAGGACCATGTGTGAGATCTTCGGGGCCTACGGGTGGTCCGAAGGTTTGAAGCTGATGAAATGGCTGACGGACCATATGCTGGTGCGGGGCATCAACTATTTTGTGCCGCATGCCTTTACTATGGCGCAATTTCCGGATCCGGACTGCCCGCCGCATTTCTACGCGAGGGGGAATAATCCGCAGTATCCGTATTTTAAGTATGTGATGAATTATATGAACCGTGTGAGCCATCTGACCAACGGAGGACGCTCGGTGCCCTGTGTGGCGCTGCTGTACTCCGCGGAGGGAGAATGGATGGATTATACCAGGAGTCAGCCGCTGGAAAAGGTGGCGTTGGCTCTGAACCGCAGCCAGATTGACTATGAGATCGTGCCGGAAGATGTGCTTTGCACCTGCCCGGCGGAGAATGGGACATTTCAGGTGGGTCAGGAGACGCTGAAGGCTCTGATCATCAGCGGCCGCACCTATGTTACGCAGAGGGTAGAGGCATGGTGTGAAGAAGCGGCCGCTGCCGGAGTGCCTATCTTTTATATTGATCAGCAGCCGGAAGTGGTTCGTCCCGGAGCGGTCGGACAGGCCGTTATGCCGGAACATCCGGTCGGAGAAAAGACAGAGCTTGCGGAACTGGCTGGCAAACTGAAAGAGCTAGGACTGCATGAGATATCCTGCGATATGGAGGAACCGTATCTGCGGTATTATCATTACAGACAGGATGACGGAGATATGATCCTTTTCTTCAATGAGGATCCGCATAAGGATATAGATACCTGGGTACAGGTACCGTTTACCGGCGATATCGCATGGTATGACGCGTTTGATAATGTTCTGCGCCGTGTTGAGCGGCAAGACGGCAAGGTGCATCTGCGGCTGACACCGTATCAGGGACTGATTCTCTGCCAGCATCAGGGAGAATACGCGGCAGAGATGCCGGAGAACCCGCGGCAGATCGCGGAGCCTGAGGAATGGAGCCTCACCATGATACCGGCAGGCAGGACGGAAGCAATGACAGAGCAAAAACATTTTACTCTGAAAAATCTTGCGGCGGCGGATCAGTATCCGGACTTTTCCGGCACGATGATCTATGAGACGGGAGTTACGCTGACGGAGAAGCATCCGATGTTCCAGATCGATCTGGGACGGGTATATGAGACGGTTGAGGTGTGGGTAAACGGTAAGAGCGCAGGTGTGCGTGTCGCGCCGCCATATAGCCTGGTCGTTGACGGAGATCTCTTTGTGCAGGGGACAAATCACATTCGGGTAGTGGTCGTCAATACGCTGGGACACCAGGAGAGTCAGAGAGACCGATTCAGCATGACGATGCCGCAGGAGCCTGTCGGACTGATGGGACCGGTGCGCATTCTAGCATAAGATCCGGGAGGAATTGAGTATGAAGGATGTTTTGATAAGTAAGGCGCCCGCCGCGTGGTATAGGGATCTGTGGAGAGAGGCCTATCCGTCAGGCAATGGTCAGGTCGCGATGCTAAGCTACGGACATGTGGCGGAGGAGACAGTGACCATTAACCACTCTGCGCTCTGGCATCATAGCCATAAGATGGAAGTTCCGCAGCTTCATGGGGCGCTGCAGAGGACGCGGGAGCAGATGGACGCGGGAGACCTGTGGAATGCGAACTGGATTATTACCAACGAGTTAAAGGAAAAGGGATTCTCAGCTTCGCTGGGAGCCCCCTTCCCGGTCTGCGCGCTGCATTTTACCAATCATAAGGCAGGCAGCTTTTCTCAGTATCGGCGTAGGCTCCATATGGACCGCGCGGAGATCTGCATGCAGTGGCAGGACGGCGGATATAGCCTTAGCCGGCAAGGCTTTGTTTCACGGGCGGATGACATGGTGGTCTGGAAGCTCTACAGTGAAGCAGAGCAGGATCAGACGATTTCTCTGGCGCTGCATGAGACAGGAGAGGAGGACACCCAGCGGAAAAAGGAAGAGCTGGGAGAGAGCCTCAAAATCTATGCTAAGCCGCCCTATATCTACTATGCCGGAACCAATGATGACGGCCTGGATTTTGGAGCGGTTGCCCGAGTGGTTACGGATGGACAGTTGACTGAGCAGGAAGGAGCACTGCGGGTTCAGGGCGGTCATGAGGCGCTGGTGCTGGTCAAGGTCTTTGTACGGAGCCTGGATCGGCGTCAGGATTTCGCGCGGATTACACGGGAGCTGGAAGCGGTAGAAGCGGTATATGATACGTTGTTGGAGAGGCATCGCCCGCTGCACGAAGCCCTCTATCACTCTGCGGAGCTGGAGCTTGCGGAGGAGCCGGAGCTTGACGGAGCCTCCAACGAGGAGCTGCTGGAGAGAGCCTATGACGGAGGAGCGCCCAACGCGCTGCTGAATAAGCTGTGGAAGTACGGACGGTATCTCATGATCTGCGGAACCCGTCCGGGCGCACTGCCATTTCCGCTGTATGGAATCTATCATGGACGGTATTCGATGGCCTGGCCCCACAACATGGCCAATGAAAACACGCAGATGATCTATTGGCATGTTCTGGGCGGCGGTCTGGGCCCCCTGTATGAGGCGCTGATCGACTATTATCTGAGCAATATGGAGCAGTACAGGGATAATGCACGAAAGCTTTTTGAACTGCCGGGTATCTATATGCCTGCCGGAAGTACGCCCGGCAACGCGGTGCCGAATCAGATTGTTCCGGTGATCATGAACTGGATCGGCTGTGCCGGATGGATTGCGCAGCATTTTTACAGCTATTATCAGTATACCGGAGATGAGACGCTGTTAAGAGAAAAGATCCTGCCGTTTATGAAGGAAGCGGCTGATTTTTACGAAGCTTATCTGGTACGGCGGGAGGACGGCTCCTATGTGATCTATCCGTCCGTATCGCCGGAGAATACGCCCAAGAGCCTGATGCCCAGCGAGGAGTGGGAGCATATGGCCCATCCCTGTCCGTCTGCCTATAACGCGACGATGGATATCGCTATCATCAAGGAGCTTCTGACCAATCTCTGCGAAGCGGCAGGAAAAACAGGAATGTACGCGGATAAGACGGAGAAGTGGCAGGAGATCATTGATAACCTGCCCAAGTATGAAGCGACAGAAGACGGAGATATGAGAGAGTGGCAGTGGCCGGGCCTGACACAGCGTTATAATCACAGGCATCTCTCCCATATCTACCCCATGTTCCCGGGACGGGAGATTGTTAAGGGAGTCGCCCCCAAGGAGCTGACGGATCAGTTTGAGATGGCAGTGGACAAGCGTCTGCTGGGGGCGCAGACCGGATGGTCGCTGGCTCATATGGCGTGTATCAACGCTCGGTTTGAACGTCCGCAAAAGGCCCTGGAGTGCCTGGATATCATGTGCCGGGCGTGTCTGACCAAGAGTTTTTTTACGCTGCATAATGACTGGCGCAATATGGGACAGACATTGTATCGGGATAACGGTGCGTTTGCTCCGGTACAGCTGGACGCGTCCATGGGTGTAGTCGGAGCCATGCAGGAGATGCTGCTCTTCGCGCAGCCGGAGTGTGTAAAGCTGTTGCCGGCCTTACCGGAACGCTGGAGCCAGGGAAAGGCCAGACTGCGGTATATGCAGGGCGAAGTGGAGCTGACCTGGGATAAGCAGGCCGGTACGCTTGGTATAGAATTCCGTCCGGAACGTGCGGCAGAGGTTAAGGTGCTCCTGCCGGAGGAATGGGCGGAGGAGCTTCGCTTTGAGGATGGAACCTCTTTTGTAAACGGTAGTGTACTGAAACTGGATCATGTGGTTCGGATGCAGAGATGATTACGCCGCTCTTAAACAGTCAGGATAAAAAGCCGCTGTATGAACAGCTCTATGACTACATAAAGGAAGAGATCCGTTCCGGGCGGCTGGCGGCGGGGGAGAGGCTTCCCTCCAAGAGGACGCTGGCGGCCCATCTGAAGGTCAGCCGAAGTACAGTGGAGATGGCATATGATCAGCTGGTCAGCGAAGGGTATATCCGGGCAAGAGAGCGCAGCGGTTATTATGTAAAGCAGGCCGAGCGCACTTTTGCCCAGGGCAGGAGAGCGCAGCGGATTGTGCCGGACGTGGAACCGGAGCCGGATATGAAGTATGATCTGCGGACCTCCGGGGTGGATACGGAGAAATTTCCTTTTACAGTATGGGCCAGGCTTATGCGGGATATTCTGAGCGAACAGGGCCAGGAGCTGCTGCAGGCGGCTCCGCCCCAGGGCCTTTATAAGCTGAGGGAGAGTATCAGCCGGTATCTGTATGAATACCGCAGGGTGGACGCGGCGCCGGAACAGATTGTGATCGGTTCGGGGACGGAGTATCTGCTGGGGCTTCTGATTCAGCTTTTAGGGACGGATCAGAAGTATGCGGTAGAGGATCCCGGATATCCGCGGGTACATCGGGTGTTGCAGAATTATGGGATTCGGCCGGAACTGATCGCGGTAGACGCGGATGGAATGGATGTGCGGATGCTCTCTGCCAGTGGGGCGCAGATTGTTCATGTAACGCCCTCTCATCAGTTTCCGACGGGAGTTGTCATGCAGGCGGATCGGCGGGAACAGCTGTTGGCGTGGG
>CAVGBV010000049.1:6817-9402 GCA_963627615.1 Alloprevotella sp. | reverse complement strand
GGAGCGGAGGCGGGGCGGTATATTCTGGAAGATGATTACGACAGTGAGTTCCGTTTTTATGGGAAACCGGCGCCAGCCCTGCAAGGTATGGGAGAACCGGCAAGAGTCGTCTACTTTTATACATTTGCCAAAAGTCTGGCCCCCTCCATGCGAATCAGCTATATGGTGCTGCCGTGGGAGCTAATGAAGAAATGGCAGGAGAGGTTCCGCGGATATTCGTGTTCGGTTCCGAGTTTTGAACAGTATACCCTGCAGAGATTTATGGAAGAGGGATACTATGAGAGGCATCTGAACCGGATGAAGACGATATACCGGAGCCGCCGGGACGCGATTATGCAGGCGTTGGAGTATCCGGGACTCCGAGGGATCGGAATGGATGCAGGATTGCATTTTGTGTTGGAGACCCGGCTGGGACTGTCGGAGGCGGAGATGGTCGAACGGGCCGCCAGAGCGGGCGTCCGAGTGCGGGGAATGTCGGAGTATTATGCCGGAGGACGGGATACGGCGCCCTATCCACGGCTGATCATCGGATATGGATCCTATGATGAAGAAGCGCTGAGAGTAGCGGCGGGGCTCCTGCTGCAGGCATGGAAGGAGTAGAAAAATGAAAAAAATCCGTTTGGGTAAGACAGAACTGATGGTCGGCGCATCGTCATTCGGGGCGCTGCCGGTACAGCGGCTCAGCACAGAAGATGCGTGTAAGCTGTTAAGGAAAGCGTATGAGCTGGGAATGAATTATTTTGATACAGCGCACAGCTATACGGACAGTGAAGAGAAGATCGGCCTGGCGCTCAGCGATGTGCGCGAGGATATTATCATCTCGACCAAGAGTCCGGCCAAGGATAAAAAGACGCTTCTGGAACAGGTGCAGATGAGTCTGGAACGCATGAAGACGGACTATATCGATATCCTTCAGCTGCATAATCCGGATGTTCTGCCGGATCCGGAAGATCCGGACAGCACCTATGGCGGACTGTTGGAAGCCAAGAAAAAGGGTTGGGTACGCCATATCGGCATTACCAATCACAGCTTGGCGAGAGCGGTTGCCGCGGTGAAGTCCGGCAAGTATGAGACAATCCAGTATCCGTTTTCTTCGCTGGCGACAGAGGAAGAGGTCGAGCTGACACGATTGGCCAAACAGGAGGATGTAGGCTTCATCGCGATGAAGGGACTGTCGGGCGGCCTGATTACCAATGCGGCTACCACGTTTTCGTTTATCAAGCAGTATGACAATGTGGTTCCGATCTGGGGAATTCAGCGGGAGAGCGAGCTTTTAGAATTTATCGAGATGGAGAAGAATCCGTCGGCCTATGATGACGCGATGAAGGCGTTGATTGAGAAGGACCGCCGGGAGCTGGCGGGCAACTTCTGCCGGGGCTGCGGTTATTGTAAGCCATGTCCGGCACAGATCGATATCCCGACGATGGCGCGCATGAGCCTGCTTTTGCGGCGCAGCCCGTATCAGAGATATATGACCGAAGAATTCCGGGAGAAGATGTTGGTGATTGAGCAATGTCGGCATTGCGGCGCCTGCATGTCGCGATGTCCCTATCATTTGAACACACCGGAGCTTTTGCAGGAAAATCTAAAAGACTATTTACAGTTTTACGAGGAGCATCATAAGTGAAGCATAGGATTATAAGCGTTTTGATCTTGCTGGCAGTATGGACCGTGCCTGTATTCGCACAGGATAATACGATCGCGATTGGAGCCATCCGGGCAACTCTGACACTGCCGGATGGATGGGAAAGGGTAGAGAACGAGGAAACATTGCTCTCAGCACAGAGTCCTCGGGGGACCGTAATGAGTCTTAGTGTTCAGAACGGAGATGTCAGTAAAAGCCAGTGGAATCTGGATCTCTATGAAGATTCCGAGTGCGAAAAGCTGGAAGACTCACTGGTGGAGACCCTGGGCAAGAGCGGCTATGAGAATGTAGAAGGAAGTCTTGTGAAACAGGACGGTGTCAAATGGCTGCGCTTTGCGTGGGAGACTTCGGGAGAGGAAGGACAGAGGTACGGCGTACAGTATTATACGGCTATGAATGGACAGGCCATCACAGCGGCCTTTACCTCGGATCAGAAATTGGAGGCAGAGGAGATGGAGGAGATCGACGGAATTATTGCCAGCGTGCATTTCGCGGAGATTCAGGAGCGGCCGGCAAAGTCGGAGAATGACTGGACAGTACGTATTATATGGATTTCGCTGCTGATTGTGGCGGGACTTGTGACCTATATGATTACAACCCGCAGGCAGAAAAAGAGGTGAGTGCAGTGCAGTGTGAATATTGCGCCAATTATGTGTATGATGAGCTGGGACAGTACTATACCTGCCTTGTCAACATGGATGAGGACGAAATGGAGCGTTTTCTGGCGGATCGAAACGGGGGCTGTCCGTATTATCAATCTGATGATGAATATCAGGTTGTAAAACATCAGATGTAAGGAATCACTATGAATAACATAAAATCAATCGTTGCCCAAAATATCACAGAGCTGCGCCGGGCCAAGGGACTTACTCAGCTTGAGCTCGCCGAGCAGCTTAATTACTCCGATAAAGCGGTCTCCAAATGGGAGCGCGCGGAATCG
>CAVGBV010000049.1:0-6807 GCA_963627615.1 Alloprevotella sp. | reverse complement strand
ATCGATGCCGGATATTTCTGTATTAGTAGAAATAGCGGATTTATTTGACGTGCCGCTGGATTACCTTGTGCGCGCGGAGCATCCCCAAAAGGAAATACAGCCTTCAGAGGACGCGAATGAAATGTCCTTCCTGTACAGAAAAGGATATATCAGCGGAATATCCATACTGTTGGTATGGCTTATCGCTGTATTGGTTTATGTGCTCATCAGTTTCTTCGCAAAAGACGCGCGTTCCCAGTGGCTGTCATTTGTCTACGCCATCCCGGTTTCCGCGATCGTATGGCTGGTGTTCAACAGTATCTGGTTCAACCCGCGCCTGAATTATTTCATTGTCTCGCTTTTAATGTGGTCGCTTTTTTTGAGTATACAATTAACGCTGTTTTCCCTGGGGATCAAAGCCGGGTTGATTTATCTGCTCGGGATTCCGGGACAGATTATCATCATCCTGTGGGCATTGATAAAAAAGCCCCGAAAGCAGGAAGAACTTGCCTGATACATTTTCTTAAGCCCGCAAACCTTGAAAACACGGGCTTTTTTGCACAACTCTCCTGCCGGTAGAACGGTAGAATTCCTTGCTCTACCGATAGAGCGAAATGATTATAGTGTAGAAAACAGCCGTAGCTTGAGTTATCCCGGATGATCGCATATACTAAAGCCAATTTCGATCTAAAAAGGAGAAAGCTCATGTCTTATGCTATTGTAACCGACTCAACTGCCAATCTGAACGCGAAACAATTAGAGGAAAATAATATAATCGCGATTCCATTTCCTTACTTTTTAAATGGACAGGAGCAAAGCTGGCAGGACCTAGACAGCTTTGACGCCAAACAATATTATGACGCCATCCGAAGCGGCGCGAAAGTCACCACTTCCCAGATCAATCCTCAGTGTTATATCGACAGTATGCAGCCGATACTGGAGTCCGGCGAAGATATCCTTTTTATCGGGATAGCCTCCGGGATAAGCGGTGCCTATGCCTCGGCGGAAATGGCGAGAAAGCAATTGCTGGAAGAATATCCGGAACGTAGGATCGAACTGATCGACAGTAAGGGCGCCGGGTTGGGAGAAGGACTGCTGGTCTTAAAGGCTGCCAAGTGCCGCCTGAACGGGATGGAATTACAGGAAACCGCCGAGAGGCTGCTTTCTGTTCGCGAACGGATCTATCAGGTATTTATCGTGGATGATCTGATGCATCTTCGACGAACCGGAAGACTATCCAATATAAATGCTATCGTAGGCTCGGTGCTTGGAATCAAGCCATTGTTAAAAGGAAATGAGAACGGCAAGATAGTTGCTTTTGAAAAAATCCGAGGAAGAAAGAAAGCCATAAGGGCAATGGCTGAGAAATATTTTACCCTGGCTCAAAATCCGACGCATCAGACCATCGGCATCTCACATGCTGACTGTGAAGAGGATGCCAAATATCTGGTAAGCCTGCTGCAGGAAAAGCTAGCGCCAAAAGAAATCATTCTGGCGAAGCACGAGCCTGCCACCGGCTCGCATATCGGCCCTGGCGCGCTGGCTCTTTTCTTTGAAGGGGACAATGATGTGCGTTACCAATAACAGAGAGTTATCATTACGGTCATGAAATAAGTAAAAATGGCGGGATGGGAGGGCTTGACCTCTTGTCCCGCTAAAAAAATATATTTTTTTTGAAACCAATTGGGGAAAAACGGTACATATTCAGTGTAAGGCCGGAAGGGGGGACGACATGGAGGACGAAGAGATCATCGAGCTGTTCTGGTCGAGGGATGAAGAAGCAGTGACGAGTGTACAGGCCGGCTACGGAAAGATGTGCGCACAGGTTGCAGGCAACATTCTCAACGATGAAGAGGATGTACGGGAGTGCCTCAACGATGTCTGGCTGGCGCTGTGGAATCGGATTCCTCCGGAACGCCCCCGGATCCTGCCTGCCTATATTCGGCGGGTTGTGCGGAATCTCGCACTTAAGAGGTACCGCTATAATCAGGCAGGCAAGCGCTGCGAACAGGTGGAGGAGTCATTGGAGGAGCTGGAGGGAATGCTGTGCGCGCCGGAGACCGTTGAGACGGCATATGATGCCAGGGAACTGGCGCGTTACATCAGCAGCTTTGTACGTTCTCTGCCGCGGGAAAAGGGGGATCTCTTTATCCGCAGGTATTGGTATTTTGATTCTGTTGAGCAATTGGCCCATGACTTTGGGATGAGTCAGGGGAGAGTCAAAACCATGTTGTTTCGTATGCGCGGTCAATTGAAGGAGGCCTTGCGAAAGGAGGGGTATACGCAATGAAGAGGGAAGACCTGGAGCAAGCTCTGGAATTGCTGGATGACGACCTGATTGAGAGGGCGGGGAATCGGACCGGAAACCGTAGAGGGAACGGCTTCCGGTATCTGGCGATCGCGGCTTGTCTGGTGTTGGTTCTGACCGGAGTATGGGAGCTGGAGCGTAAAAATACAGCATCCAATGATATGACGGCAGAGGGCGCGGCGGATCTCGCTCGGATGGAGTGTGCCCCCATGGCTCAGGAAGCGGTTTATAAGGATGTGGGCAGCAAATCGGAATTCGTATATGCGTCTGCCTCCGAGGTTCTGAGGGGGGCCTCGGACAATAGAGCATATAGTCCGGAGGGAATGTATTATGGACTGGAATCCGAGGATCTGGGGACCCATACGATCCGCTATGATGCGGACTGGACAGCGGCTTTGGAAGAGCCGGGTACGAGGGAGAGCATATTTGTGCGTGAAGACGGAACGGATAAGACGGTGTCCTACATCGTTGGCCGGAGTGTTTCAAAAATCAGAGAGGGAGAGGAATATATAACCGGGAATCTGGAGCTGCCGGCGGGAGAAGTCGTGTTTATCCTGCCGGCGGAAGCCGGCGATATCCAGAGGATTCTGGAAGATCCGTGGGTTTTGAGAGAGGCGGTTGAAGGGGGAGAAGGGCAGGAGTATACCGTGAGATGGGAGATCCCCAGCTTTTCCTATCAGGGAGAGGTGTGGTATGGCGAAGTCTGCCAGAGAATTTCTATTTGCGTGGATGGGGGAGAAGCTGCCGAAGGTCCCCATATATCAGAAACGGAGTATACCATAGAGCTGAACCGTCCCTTTATCTACGCGGTGCGGGATATAGAGGGGGAAGTCCTGTTTATCGGAGTCTGCATGGACCCTGCTTGACAGAGCCTGTCGGATGCGTTATAGTATAAGCATCTGAAACGGGAGGTGTGGCAGTATGACAGAAGTAGTGGCGGCACTGATATGGGATGAAGGCCGTTTCCTGATCTGCCAGCGGCCGGCGAACAAAGCGAGAGGGCTGATGTGGGAGTTTGCCGGGGGCAAGGTAGAACACGGAGAGACGCCGGAGCAGGCGTTGATCCGGGAGTGTCAGGAAGAGCTTGCGATCACATTGTCCGTGGGGGAAGTTTTTATGGAGGTTGTCCATGAATATCCGGATATTACTGTACATCTGACACTGTTTCAGGCTAGAATCGCGGAGGGAACACCGCAGATGCTGGAGCATCATGACATGCGGTGGATTACGCCTGAGGAGATCGGACAATATGAATTTTGTCCGGCAGATACGGTAATCCTTCAGCAGATTATCCGGAGGTATGGAATATGACGCAGTTCATAGAATATCCGTCCTGCAGCACCTGTAAAAAGGCGAAACAGTGGCTGGAGGAGCAGGGCGTTCAATATGCGGAACGCAACATCAAAGAGCAGAACCCAACCTATGAAGAGCTAAAAGAATGGCATGAGCAAAGCGGCTTGCCGTTGAAGCGATTTTTCAATACCAGTGGATTGCTGTACAAATCCATGCACTTAAAAGAAAGGCTTCCGGAGATGAGTGAAGAGGAGCAGCTTCGTCTTCTCGCGACAGACGGGATGTTGGTCAAGCGGCCGATTCTGATCACGGATCAGGGACTGCACATAGGATTTAAGGCGGAGGAGTGGATGCGGGGATGAGCATTATCTATGCGGATAATGCGGCCACAACCCGCATGCGCAGACCAGCGATCGATGCTGCCGCGGCATGCATGGAAGATGTCTATGGCAATCCGTCCAGCCCGCATACCGTGGGGCAGCGTGCGGCAGCCACACTAAATTCCGCAAGAGAAAAGATAGCGGTATGTCTTGGATGTGAGCCGCGGGAGATTTATTTTACCTCCGGCGGCAGCGAATCGGACAATCAGGCGATCCTCTCAGCGGCGGCCACAGGCGCGCGGCAAGGGAAAAAACACATTTTGTCCACAGCGTTTGAGCATCACGCCGTACTGCATACCCTGGAACGGCTGCAAAAAGAAGGGTTTGAGGTCGAGCTGCTGGATGTCGGTCCCGTGGGAACAGTTACGCTGAAGCAGGTAGAGCAGGCGATACGGAGCGACACCTGTCTGGTATCGGTGATGTATGCCAATAATGAGATCGGCTCTATATTGCCGATTCCGGAGATCGCTGCAATCTGCCGCGGGCGGGGAGTTCCGTTCCATACGGATGCGGTTCAGGCGGTAGGGCATCTTCCTATCCATATCCGAGAGCAGCAGATCGATTTGCTGTCATTGTCCGCACATAAGTTTCATGGCCCCAAAGGAATTGGGGTCCTGTATGCGAAGAGGGGATTCCCGTTGATAAGCCTTATTACAGGAGGCGCCCAAGAACGGGGAAAGCGTGCGGGTACGGAAAATCTTCCGGCGATCGCGGGAATGGCAGCAGCACTGGAAGAGGCCTGCGCTCATATGCGGGAAAATACGGAAAAAGTGCGTCGTTTAAGAAATCAGCTGATACAGGGGCTTTCGGAGATTCCGGGGGCTGTGCTGAACGGCGATCCGGAGAAGCGGCTGCCGGGGAATGTTCATTTTTGTTTTCCTGGAGTGGATGGCGAGAGCCTGCTGCTCCTGCTGGACTCTATGGGAATCTGCGCGTCGGCCGGATCGGCTTGCGCATCCGGGTCATTGGAACCAAGCCATGTCCTTTTGGCTATCGGCCGGGATCATGAGACGGCGAAGGGGGCGCTTCGTTTAAGCTTAAGCGAGGAGAACACCGAACAAGAGATTCAATATATGCTGCGGAAAATACCGGAAGCGGTAGCGAGATTACGCAATAATACAGCCGATTGACCATTTAGTCAATCGGCTGTATTCAGTCCAGACTATATTTTTTCAAAAGAGCGTCCAGCTGATTCATGTGCTGTGACACATTTTGATTTAGATTTTCATGGAGAATCTCTACCCGGATCTGTTCATAATCTGTGGCTGCCTCAATGGCTGCTTTTCGCATAAAGTCCGGATGATTCAGCTCCCCGTTTTCATAAGCGCGCAAGGTTCGCAAAGTATCACGATAGCCCAGTTCCATACGGAATCTTGCGCCCTGAGCGGAAAAGTCCAACGTACCGTCCAGCAGATGGCCGATATCCCGACTGGGCCGGATCTCGATGAATTCCGTCCCCGGATATACAGCTGGAATCAACAAATCCTCTTCTTCCGCAATATTGATCGCGACAATATGCCGCAGGCCCATATCATACAGCGGCTTGATCGGAAGATTATCTGTGATACCTCCGTCCAGATTGGGCTGGCCGTCCAATAGAACCGAAGGATAAGCCACCGGCATGGCTGAGGATGCCAGAAGGATTTGCAGAATCCGCTCCGGAGGCTGATGATTTAGTTGAAAATAGCGCGCCAGATAGCTTCCATCCTCGTTTCGCTGCGAAGTATTGGCGAAAACCTGCCTGGAAGAGGATGAGATTTTGGTCAAGTCCAGATTCTTCTGGATGAGTTGGATGAGTCCCTCGCGCGAAAAGATCCCATCCGCGAGCGGCAGATCAATGTCCAGAAATTGCAGCGGAGAGATGCTTTTCCATAGAGCTTCTGCCTGCGTGTAGTCCGTACAACCAATGAGCGCCGCGTTCAGCGCACCGACAGAGGCGCCGGATACCGCCTGAATCCGGCTGTCCCAACCAAGTTCAATGAGTGCCCGCCAAGCGCCGATCTGGTAAGCGCCTTTCCCGCCGCCGCCGGCAAGCACAAGTCCTAAAGGATGTGTTTCCATAATATAACAACCTCCTTATTCTATAGTATGATTCTATCATAAAAAGGCGTGCCTGCAAATAAAAAACTTGCTTTTTATTAAAAAAGAATCTACAATGGACCCAAAGGAGGAGATATACATGGATAGATCAGGACGTTTGCCCAAAGAACTTGCCGTATATGACTTGCTGGATTCCCTGGGAATTTGGTGGACAAGTGTGGATCATGAAGCCGCGATGGATATGGCCAGCTGCGCCGAGGTAGATCGACAGCTGGGGACGCGAATGTGCAAAAATCTTTTTTTATGTAATCGCCAGCACAGCCAATTTTATCTGTTGATGCTCCCGGGCGAAAAGGTTTTCCATACCAAAGACCTATCGAAACAGATTGGCTCAGCACGTCTATCGTTTGCGGAAGCAGAGTACATGGAGCGATATTTGAATATTCAGCCCGGAGCGGTGAGTGTTATGGGACTCATGAACGATCATGAAAATCATGTTCAGTTACTGATTGACCAGGAGCTCATGGAGGAAACTTGGGTTGGATGCCATCCGTGCGTGAATACCAGCAGCGTCAAACTATCGACGGAAGATCTCTTACAACGGTTTCTTCCACATGTACACCATGATTTTATCGTAGTCTCTTTATAATAAAGATTGCAAAATATTCAGAATAATGATATAATATCCCTCGTAAGGAGGGATATTGTTGTTTCCAGTGATCTATTATCTTTTCGTTACCGCCAAATGCCTTTCGTATGGTTCCTGGAGCTTATCTAGAAAGCGCCACACCAATGGGCACATGTATT
>CAVGBV010000048.1:551-19403 GCA_963627615.1 Alloprevotella sp. | reverse complement strand
GATAGGGACTGTCCATGCCGGTTCTCACATGCATATGGAAACCGCCCATGCCCATCTTTTTCATCATATCGATCTGCCGCATCAGTTTACCAGATTCCAGACGGGTATTCCATGCCCAGAACGGCGCGCCGCGGTATTCGCTCGTCGGATTGCGGAAAAGCTCGTCGGATAAAGCGTTTTCTTGATTTTTAGGATATAACATCGTAAGTACCACCTCCTATGCAACCTATCATATCATAGAGGGGAAAAGAAAGCAATTGATTCCCGGACAAATTTTTTTTCGAAAGGGGTTCTAATTACCATATATTGGTAATATAATATAGAGTGAGCTGGTAAAACAATTGAAGAAAGGAAGAAGAACATTGTCAGAACAGATTATAAAAAACAATGTGGCGGAGTTGATCGGAACCGTCAGAAGCGGATTTACCTTCAGCCACGAGATTTACGGGGAAAGCTTCTACAGCTTTACGATGGAGGTGGCAAGGCTGTCCAATTCATCGGATATGATTCCGATGCTGGTTTCGGAACGGTTGATGGATGTCAGTGAGTCTATGGAGGGGAAGCTTATTGCGGTGCAGGGACAGTTTCGTTCCTACAATAAGCATACCGGAGGCAGGAGCCGCCTGCTCCTGTCGGTTTTCGTGAGGGAGTGGGCTCCGGCTGAACCGGAAGACCCGCGCAATCCCAATAATATCTTTCTAGACGGATATATCTGTAAGAAGCCCGTGTATCGGACAACGCCGTTGGGACGGGAGATTACGGACCTTCTGATCGCGGTAAACCGTCCCTATAACAAATCCGATTATATTCCGGCCATCGCCTGGGGGCGCAATGCGAAATATGCGGAGACGATGGAAGTGGGACAGAACATTCGGATCTATGGCAGGATTCAGAGTAGAAACTACCAGAAAAAATTGAGTGAGGACAAGACAGATGTCAAGACGGCGTATGAAGTTTCTATATCCAAAATGGAAGTGGAAAAGCTGCAGGAGGCATCGGGAGAATGATATGGGCCGGAGAGAAATCTCCGGCTTTTCTATTGTTTCACGGCACAATCTATGCTATAATGGATACGATATAGATCTTATCCTGACGGATGTCGGGACATATATTTTAATAATGGAGGTTGTGCTATGAAGATCATTGATGCACATGTACATCTGGTGCAATATATCTGCGGTTTTGGTTCCCGAGGAGAGCTTCGGGCCATCGGAGGCGGTAAGGCAATGTATGCGGACGGAAGTGTTCTGAATCTGATTCCGCCGGAGCTGGGAGAGTACACTGTAACGCCGGAGAGTGTGATTGCACTGATGGATCGTGAAGGAGTAGAGAAAGCTGTCATCCTGCAGGGAAATTACCTGGGCTTCCAGAATCAGTATGCACTGGACGCGATGCATAAGTATCCGGATCGTTTTCAGGCAGCAGTGACGTTTGATCCTTTCTGCCGGAATAAGAAGCTCATTCTGGAGAATCTGGTAGACAAGCAGGGCGCCAAAGTGTTGAAAATGGAGGTCAGCACCGGTTCCGGACTGATGGCCGCACATGAGACACTGCCTCTGGACGGCACAATTATGGAAGAAGTATATGAATACGCGGAACAGAAGAACATGGTCTGCGTTATGGATATCGGCCGGGTGGAGATGGAGAGTTATCAGCCGGAGGCATTGCGCCGGGCGATTCTGCGCCATCCGAATATGAAGTGGGTTGTCTGCCATGTGCTCGCGCCGCAAAAAGGCGGCGAGGCGCGGATGGAAGACGATCTGCGGCTGTTAAATCTTCCGAATGTATGGTTTGATTTCGCGGCGATCGCGACCAATGTAAATCGTGGAGAAGCATATCCCTTCCCGGCAGCCCAGGAGGTAGTACGCCGGGCGAAAGGTGTTGTGGGCGCGGATCGCATGATGTTCGGCACGGATATCCCATCCACGCTGACAAGACAGTCCTACCGCCATATGGTAGAGTACGCGCTTCCGCTCTTTACGGAAGCAGAGCAGGAAAAGGTTTATTACGATACGGCCAATATGGTATACTTTGGGGGATAATGGGATGGAACGGTATGTGTTGTCGCTGGATTACGGTACGCAGAGTGTACGCGGCATGGTGTTTGATCCGCAGGGAAAGCTGCTATGGAAGAAAAGAGCCAATATGCCGCAGTATCAGAGACCGTATCCAGGTTGGGCAGAGGTGGATCCGGAGGAGTACAAGAAGCTTACGATATGGATTTGCCGGGTGCTGAGAGAGGAACGTCCAGAGATCTTTTCCGCGGTGGAAGGAATCTGTATTGCCTGTATGCGGGATTGCCTGGCGGTGGTGGATGCCGAGGGAAAGGCGCTGCGTCCGATGATTCTTTGGCTGGATCAGAGAAGGACACAGGTGATTCGGCCGCGGAATCCGCTGCTTTTGGCCGGGGCCTCGCTGATCGGCGCGGGTACGCTGATTCGGGAAGCGGGACAAGTGGGCTATACCAATTATCTCATAGACTGTGAGCCGGAAGTATGGAAAAAGACAGATAAATTTGTCCTTCTGTCCGGTTATCTGCACCGTTGGCTTTTGGGCTTTTTCTGTGATTCTCTGTCCAATCAGGCAGGGCACATTCCGTTTGATTCCAAGAGACAGAAATGGGCGGACTGGCGGGACGTCAAATATCATGTTTATCCGGTGGAACCGGAAAAAAAGGTCCCGCTCGTGCCGTCCGGTACGGTGATGGGCAATCTGTCGGCGACGGCACAGGCAGATACAGGATTGTCTGCCAAGGTACAGGTAATTGCCGCGGCGCCGGACAAGGCCTGTGAGACGCTGGGAACGGGATGCGCGGACGATACGGAAGCTGTCCTGTCTTTTGGATCGCAGGCCACGGTACAGACCATTTCCCGAAAATATTATGAGCTGCAGCAGTTTGTTCCGTCTTTTCCGGCGGCGACGCCAGGCTGCTGGAGCCCGGAGCTGCAGGTGTACCGCGGCTATTGGATGATTCAATGGTTTTTGAAGGAGATGGAGAATGCCGGAGTACAGGAGCAGGAACGTCCGGAGGACACCTTTGATACCTATCTGCGCAAAACCCCGGCCGGTAATGACGGACTGGTGATGTACCCCTATATGGGGGCGTCCGCCAAGTATCCGCGGTCCAGCGGAACCATTATGGGATTGCGGGATTATCACGGAAAAGCGCATCTGTACCGCGCTATGATCGAAGGAATCAATTATACGCTTCGTTGGGCGGTCGAGCGCATGGAAACATTGAAAAAATCTCCGGTGCAGACGATGAAGGTAACCGGAGGAGGATCCAGCAGCGATACGATCTGTCAGCTCACCGCCGATATGTTCGGACGGCCGACGGTTCGTATGGAGACAGCCGACACCACATCGCTCGGCGCGGCGATCGTAGGATATACCGCGTTGGGAGTACATAAAGATTATGCATCCGCGGTACAGAGTATGACCAAGATCGAAAAGACATTTTTGCCGGACCCCCAGAATACGGCGCTTTATAATACATTGTACGAAGCGTATCAGAAGGATCTGGAGAAGAGGATCCACTTTAACACACAGAGAGGATAAGACAATGGCGGCATATACGGTGGAACAGCCAGATTACGGCAGAAGTCCTTATACAGGCATGACGCGCAGACACTGGATAGAGGCCTGCCGATTTTATCTGCGGGGCGTTTTTCAGTACATTCCGGATATGGAGTCTCCGGTGCTGGTCAAGCGTCATGAATGGAATAAAACCTATCCCAATGCCCGGACGCCCAAGTGGAAGGTACAGGCAGAGCGATTTGAGGGGCTGGCGAGGACGCTTCTTCTGGCGGCGCCTTTGATCCATGAGGAACCGGAGGTACGGCTCAACGGCTTGTCGCTTCGGGCGTATTATAAGCATCAGATCCTTATGTCCTGCACGCCGGGGAGCGCACAGTACCTGTTGTCCTATCGGGAGCTGCGGAGCATGCAAAAAGAAGGAACATTTCAGCATACGGTAGAATGCGCGGCGCTTGTGATTGGATTGTGGATGTGTGAAGGGGAGATCTGGCAGACCTATACCCGGGAAGAACAGGACCGGATCGCGGAGTATCTTGCGGGATTTGCTTACGGAGAGACGGAACCGCATAACTGGCGGATGTTCAACATGCTTGTACTGGCTTTTCTGGATCGAGCCGGGTACGAGATCGATACCGAAGTGATGGAGAAGCACGCCCATGTAATCGCGTCCTATTATGCCGGAGACGGATGGTATCGGGACGCGCATTGCTTTGATTATTACAGCGCATGGGCGTTTCAGACCTATCTGCCCATCTGGAACCTCTGGTACGGCTACGATAAGATGCCGGAATTGGCAGCAATATATGAAGAAAACGCTTTGGAGCTGATGGAACAGTACACGTCCATGTTTGACCGACAGGGGCGAATCCTCATGTGGGGGAGGAGCAATATCTACAGACATGCGGCGGTTTCCTGCCTCAGTGCACAGTTTTTGATGAAAAGGAGCGCTATTGAGCCGGGACTTGCGCGAAGGCTTTGCTCCGGCGCGCTTTTGCAGTTTATTACAAGAGAAGATGTTTTTCAGGATGGTGTTCCCTGCATGGGATTTTATGGTCCGTTTCTGCCCATGGTGCAGGAATATTCCTGCGCTGAAAGTCCCTTCTGGCTGGCAAAGGCGATGCTGTGCCTGGCACTTCCGGAGGAGCATCCTTTCTGGCAGGAGACGGAGAAGGAGAACTGGCCGGAGGAGGGCGATGCGCAGTGTGTTGCTGATGGTCCTGGGATTGTGACGCTCCGGCATAGTGCAAACGGGATCCTGGAACTGCGTTCAGCGAAGCTGCTGAAAAAGGCTGCGGACAGCGAAGGGCTGATGGGGTATGGTAGGCTTGCCTACAGCACACAGTACCCGTGGGACGCATGGCTCGGACAGGGACAGGAATCACAGATGTATGTACTGGATGGACATAAATCCGCGAATCTCTTGTATTATGCGGGAGTCAGAGAGGGTATCCTCTATCGACGCGGATATTTTGATTTTGGATACAGTATGAAGTCCAGTAACTGCATAGACTTCGCGGACATGCCGGTACAATACGGCCTGCTGCGGGTAGACCGTATCAAAGAACAGGAGAGTGCGACTCTTGGGGGCTGGAGCGTCCCAGGAGAGGGAGTGCAGGTCCATTTCTATTGTGAGGAAGGGGCGCAGGCGGTTGTAGCAGAAGGGCCGGAAGGGTCGGCTGCGATGACGGTGTATACCGGCTTTTCTGAACTCCGGGTGGAAGAACGCTGGGATACCAGTCCTCTTGGGGGCAGGAGTCTGCTGCCTTACGGGGTACACAGTCCGGAAGACGGATATACGATGATCAGTCTGACGCAGTGTAAGAGCGCAGGCGAAACCTGGACCAGGGAGGAACTGTTTCCCATCCTGGAGATTCGGATGATATCGGATAGTTTCAGCCCGGTAGAGATCCATCTCCGGAATGGAGAGCGATATGCCATATCTTTCCGGGGGATAGAAGGAAGGCTGAGCTTGTGATTTTTTTGAAAAGAAAACAAAAAAGTGCTTGACAAGTGCCGGAGGGTACTGTATAATCTTCTACTGTAGAGTAAAAATACTTTACAGCGAGGAACGGAGGAGAGAGTGTGAAGCAGGTATATGAGATCGCTCTTTTGTATGATTTCTATGGCGAGCTCCTTACAGAGAGCCAGCGGGAGATCCTCCGTATGTATTATTTTGAAGATCTGTCCCTGGGAGAGATCAGTGAGACGCGGGGAGCAAGCCGTTCCGCGGCGCATGATCTTATCCGGCGCAGTGAGGCGAAGCTGCGGGATTATGAAGAGAGGCTGCATTTGATTGAGCGGTTTCATAATCAGTCCCGACAGTATGAAGAAGTTATGGAGCTGGTCAGACAGGCAAGGGAGGAAGCACAGGAGCCGGAGCGCGTGCGTATGCTGCTCGGCGAGGTGCTGGAACGGTCCAGGGCTCTGAGAGAGTCGTGGTAATAAGGAGAGGAGGCAATCCATGGCGTTTGAGAGTTTGAGCGATAAGCTGCAGAATGTATTTAAAAAGCTGCGTGGTAAGGGCGTTCTGACTGAGAAGGACATCAAGGATGCACTCCGTGAAGTAAAGCTTGCGCTGTTGGAGGCTGACGTTAACTTCAAGGTTGTTAAGGATTTTGTCAAAACGGTTCAGGAACGGGCCGCGGGCCAGGAGGTCATGGGGAGCCTGACACCGGGCCAGCAGGTGATCAAGATCGTTCATGAAGAGATGATTACTCTTCTGGGCGGCGCAGAGAATACGACGATCCGATACGACAGCAAGCCGCCGACCGTGATAATGCTTCTGGGACTGCAGGGCGCCGGTAAGACGACGATGGCTGCCAAGCTTGCGGGATATCTCAAGAAGCAGGGAAAAAAGCCGATGCTGGTGGCATGTGATGTGTACCGACCGGCCGCGGTCAAGCAGCTGCAGATTGTAGGCGCGCAGGTAGATGTTCCGGTCTTTGAGATGGGAACCAATGTCAGTCCGGTAGAGATCGCGAAAAATGGTGTGGCGCAGGCCGTAAAGAATGACTGCGGCGTGGTGATTCTGGATACGGCGGGCCGTCTTCATATCGATGAGCAGCTGATGGATGAGCTGAAACAGATCCGGGAAGAGACACAGCCGACAGAGCTGCTGCTGGTAGTAGACGCCATGACAGGCCAGGATGCGGTCAATGTATCCAAGCAGTTTGATGAAGCGTTGGATATCACGGGAGTGATTCTGACCAAGCTGGACGGTGACACCCGAGGCGGCGCGGCGATATCTATCCGGGCGGTGACGGGCAAGCCGATCAAGTTTGCCGGTGTGGGTGAAAAGGTAACGGATATTGAGCCTTTTTATCCGGATCGGATGGCCTCCAGAATTTTAGGAATGGGCGATGTTCTTTCCATCATCGAAAAAGCGCAGGAAGCGATTGACGAGCAGGCGGCGCAGGAGATGACGCAGCGGATGATGTCCAACGACTTTAACCTGGAGGATTATCTGGAGCAGATGAAGCAGGTAAAGAAGATGGGCTCGATGCAGGATCTGCTGTCAATGATTCCCGGCCTTGGAGGGAAGATCAAGGATACGGATATCGATGAGAGCGCGCTGGGCAGAGTGGAAGCCATGATCTATTCCATGACGCCTCAGGAGAGACGCAATCCGGCCATCCTGAACGCTTCACGCAAGCGCAGGATTGTCAGGGGCGCAGGAGTCAGCATCCAGGATCTGAACCTTATGCTCAAGCAGTTCGAACAGGGCAAAGCGATGATGAAGCAGTTCGCTGGCGCGGCCAAGGGCAAGAAAAAAGGCCTGATGGGTAAGCTGCCGTTTAAGTTTTAATCGATGAATCTCCCAATATGGGGTTCATATACAAGATATCAGGAAAAGTGAGGTGAAAAGTCGTGGTTAAGATCAGACTGAAGAGAATGGGCGCAAAGGGTGTTCCTTTTTATCGTGTAATCGTAGCAGATGAGCGTTCTCCGAGAAACGGACGCTTTATTGAGGAGCTGGGTTATTATGATCCTACAAAGGAGCCGAGCGTAGTTAAGATTGATGCCGAGGCTGCTAAGAAGTGGCTGTCTCAGGGTGCTCAGCCGACCGAAACGGTTCAGAAGCTTCTGAAGATTGCTGGTATTCAGTAAGGAGGTACAACCGTGAAAGAATTGGTTGAGATGATTGCGAAGGCGCTGGTGGATCATCCCGAAGAGGTCGTAGTCGTTGAGTCTCAAAAGGAAAATGCGCTGCACCTTGAGCTGAAGGTTGCCGAGTCCGATATGGGTAAGGTAATCGGTAAGCAGGGGCGCATTGCCAGGGCGATTCGTACCGTTGTTAAGGCAGCAGGCATGAAGACGGACGAAAAGGTTATTATTGATATTGTATAAGGCCTGACGCCTCAGAGGAAAGCGCGTGCTTTTCATCTCTGAGGCTTTTGTCTTACTATAGAGCTTTTTAGAAAGGAAATGGCGATGGAACAGTATTTTCGGGTGGGAGTCATTACCAGTGCACACGGGATCCGAGGCGGCGTAAAGGTGTTCCCGGTGACAGAGGATCCCAAGCGTTTTCTGAAGATCAAAGAAGTGCTTTTCAGTCGGCCGGATTCTGAGGAGATTATCGGCAGCTATAAGCTGCGCAGGGTCGCGTTTCAGAATAATATGGTACTTCTGGAATTCGAAGGCGTGGATGACCGGAATCACGCGGAGCTGCTCAAAAATCAGCAGCTGTGGGTCCGGCGGGAGGATGCGCTGCCCCTTGCGGAAAATGAATATTATCTGGCAGATGTGATGGGAATGCAGGTCGTATCCGACGAAGGGGAAGAACTGGGCAAGGTAACGGATATTCTGGAGACCGGGAGCAACAATGTGTTCCAGGTAGAGAAGGCGGGGGTGAAGCCTCTTCTGATTCCGTCCATTCCGGAATGTATATTGAACATTGATCTGGAAACAGAAACCGTGCGTGTCCATCTCCTGCCGGGACTCAGGGAGCTGTAAGATGAATTTTCATGTAATGACGCTGTTTCCGGAGATGATCGAGCAGGGAGCATCCCACAGCATTTTGGGCCGGGCGCAGGCAGAGAACAGAATTCAGGTCGATACGATCAATATCCGCGATTTTGCACATAATAAACATCAACATGTGGACGATACTCCCTATGGAGGAGGCGCAGGCATGGTGATGCAGGCTCCCCCAGTCTACGAAGCGTATGAAGCGCTGTGCGGCCGAATCGGAAAACAGCCGCGCGTGGTTTTTATGACGCCTGCCGGCGCTGTTTTTTCACAGGAAAAGGCTAGGGAACTCGCACGGGAGGAGGACTTGGTCATCCTGTGCGGACACTATGAGGGAATCGATCAGCGCGTAATCGATGAGATCGTGACGGATGAGATATCTATCGGCGACTATGTCCTGACGGGAGGAGAACTCCCGGCTCTGGTCGTGATCGATGCGGTGTCCCGCATGGTGCCTGGGGTTCTTGGCAACGAAGATTCTGCCGAAGACGAATCCTTTTCCGGAATGTACCTGGAATATCCGCAGTATACAAGACCCAGAGAGTATCATGGGACAGAGGTTCCCGAGGTGCTTATGAGCGGCCACCATGAGAATATCCGCAAGTGGAGACTGGAGCGGGCGATGGAGATTACGATGCGTAAGCGGCCGGAGCTTCTGGATCCGACCAGGATGAATAAAGAAGAATTGAAGATCTATCAGCGTGTCAGAGAAAAGAATTTGAAAAAAAGTCTTGCGGAACAGGAAAACCTGTGATATAATCTATATGTTAAGTCTGCCGGTATAGCCGGCAGTCGGCGTACTTCTGCGGGAGACGCCCTAATTACTACGGCCGCTCCGCTGTTACGATAAGCGACTGCCTATGAACGTTGCTTGTAATAAGAGTTGCTATGAAAAGGAAGGAGATTCAGTTATGAATCAGGAGATCATTCGTCAGATTGAGAATGAGCAGCTTAAGACCGACCGTCCCGAATTCCGTGTAGGTGATACCATTCGTGTATACGCCCGCATCAAGGAGGGAACCAGAGAGAGAATTCAGATGTTTGAGGGTACTGTTCTGAAGCGTCAGAACGGCGGCCTGCAGGAGACCTTTACGGTACGTCGTATGTCCTATGGCGTAGGCGTAGAGAAGACCTGGCCTCTGCACTCTCCCGTTATCGACAAGATCGAAGTAGTTCGCAAGGGTTCTGTACGCAGAGCCAAGCTGTACTATCTGCGGGATCGTGTTGGTAAGGCAGCAAAGGTTAAGGAGAAGATCTGATCTTTGCCGTAACACTTGTAAAAAACTGAACGGGCAGGCGCAGTACTGCCCGTTTAGATCTTTTACAGGCTTTTATGAATAGGGATTATGGGGATGTCTTTACGGACGCCCTTAAAGGGGAATTATATGGAGAATCAGAAAGGAAAACGGGGCGCGTCAGACGGACAGGAGACCACGAACCTGTCAGAGCTGCTGGAGTTTGATTTTGATTCCGTGAACAATGTCGGCGCGGCGGATCAGAACAAACAGGAAGTCAAGCCGTCCGCCGGTAAGCAGCAAGAACAGTCAATGGATTCTTTTTTCTCAGACGCGGAAAAGCAGACGCAGAAAAAGACCACTGGTTCCGGCAACAATAAAAAAGCAGAAAAAGCCGGTGCGGTAAAAGCGCCAAAGGCGGAGAAGGATCCGCATGATAAGGTCCTTGCCAAAAGGAGTGTCTGGAGTATTGTCAAGGGCGTATTTGTATGGAGCAAAGAGATCATCGTCGCGCTGCTGCTGGTATGGCTGCTGCTGACATTTGTAGCCCAGAACAGTACGGTATATGGAAGTTCTATGGAACCTACTTTATACAGCGGAGAGATGATCATTGTCAATAAGTTCATCTATCGTTTTACCGAGCCGATGCGTGGGGACATCATCGTTTTTGAGCATGAGGATGCGGTAAAAGGCAAGGAATTGATGATCAAGCGTATCATCGGTATGCCGGGCGATACGGTGGAACTGATTGACGGAGATGTGTATATCAATGGCGAGAAGTATGACGAGTCAGGATATCTGGTAGAAAAGACGGAGATCACGGGGAATATCACCGAGCCGTTTGTAGTTCCGGAGAATTCATATTTCGTCATGGGCGATCATCGTTCCGTCAGCAAGGATAGTCGGTACAGCGATGTCGGAGCGATATCCAAGGATCAGATTATAGGTAAGGCGTCATTCCGGTTCTGGCCGCTGGATAAGCTTTCAATCATACAGTAATCGGTATTATGACCCCAGAGGCCCATCCTCTGGGGTTTTGTGTACGATAAAGGAGAGATTTATGGAAGTGCAATGGTTCCCGGGGCATATGGCAAAGACCCGGAAGATGATGGAGGAACAGATTCAGCTGGTAGATGTAGTCGTGGAAGTCGTGGATGCCAGGATTCCCGCGGGCAGTAAGAACCCCTACCTGGATGAGCTGTGGAAGCGGCGCCCGCGTATTATCGCGATGAATAAAGCGGACCTGGCGGATCCGGCAAGGACAGCGCGCTGGAAAAGCTGGTACGAGGCGCAGGGGTATGGTACGGTGCTGCTGGATAGCCTTCATGGCAAAGGCGTATCGGAGATTCAGCCTCTTGCGCAGAAGCTGTGCCGCGATAAGCTGGAGAAGGAAAAAGAGCGTGGAAGGCAGGGACGGGCGCTGCGGCTCATGATTACAGGAATCCCCAATGTAGGAAAGTCTACGCTGATCAATCGGATCGCGGGACGTTCCGAGGCGGCCAAGACGGGCAATCGGCCTGGCGTAACGAGAGCCAAGCAGTGGATTCGGCTTCGCGGCAATATGGAGCTGTTGGACACGCCGGGCATTCTGTGGCCCAAGTTCGAAGATCCGCAGGTCGGGAAAAAGATTGCGTGTATTGGCTCGATCAAAGATGAGAATCTGGACGCGTATACAGTGGCGACAGAACTTCTGGATCTTTTGCGGCCCTATTATAATGTCAATTTGCAGGAACGATATAAGCTGAGTGAGGAAGAACTCGAAGAGAGCGCGGCGGATCTTCTGATGACGATTGGGGCGTACCGCGGGCATAAGGTCAGCGGCGGCAATATAGACTGGGAGAGAACCTCCCGGGTGATCGTGGATGAGTTCCGCAGCGGCAAGCTGGGAAGGATTACGCTGGAAGTGCCGGAGGATTTGGAAGATGCCGAGAAAAACACAGGAACAGTTGATTGCACAATATCATGAGATGTCTTATTACGAGAATCAGCTGCGGGAAAAGGGCTATAGATATATTGCGGGATTGGATGAGGCAGGGCGCGGTCCATTGGCGGGACCGGTAGTAGCGGGCACGGTGATTCTGCCGCCGGATACGGAGCTGGTAATTCCGGGAGTGGACGATTCTAAAAAGCTCAGCAGTCTTCGCCGGGGAAAGCTTCTGGAAGAGATCAAGGAAAAGGCGATTGCCTGGGCGGTTGGGATCGTAGATGTGGAGACAATCGATCAGATCAATATACTGCAGGCGACTAAAAAGGCGATGACGCAGGCGGTAGAGGGCTTGCGGACGGCTCCGGAGGTTTTGCTGATCGATGCGGTAGAGCTGGCGCAGGTTTCCTTGCCGCAGCAGCCCTTGATTCATGGGGATGCGCTCAGTGTATCCATCGCCGCGGCGAGTATCGTTGCGAAGGAGACGAGGGACGCGATGATGATTGCGTTGGACAGTCTGTATCCGGAGTATGGTTTCGCGTCCAATAAGGGATACGGTTCAGCGCAGCATATCGCGGCACTGCGTAAGTACGGCCCCTGTCCGATTCATCGGCGGACTTTTATTAAAAATTTCACAGGAACGAATGAATAAACGCCATATTGGGACAAGAATGGAAGAGATCGCGGCCGCCTGGCTGGAAAAGCAGGGAAATCGGATTTTAGAGCACAGCTATAGAGGAGCGGGAGCGGAGATTGATCTGATCTACGAAGAAGGTCAGACACTGGTGTTCGCGGAGGTCAAGTATCGCTCTTCGGTGCGCTATGGCAGACCGGCAGAGGCAGTGGACGATAGAAAACGCCGCAGAATTGTACAGGCGGCGTCATTGTATGCGCAGCGGCAGGGCAGGCTCTCGGATGCGATTCGTTTTGATGTGATCGAGATGGTACAGATCGAAGGCCAGCTGTATATTCGTCAGCTCAAAGCTGCTTTTATTCCGGAATAGGAGGCAGAGGATGCTAACAAGCAAGACATGGCAGGTAAAGGAAGAGGATGGAGTCGAGTATCTGACCATCCCCAGTTTTAGCCGCAGCGGCCTGGTGCGGCATTGCTTTACGACTTCCAGAGGCGGCTTCAGTCCGGAGCCTTATGGGATGAATCTGGGGATCGCCAACAAGGATGATCCCGGCAATGTGCTGCGTAACTATGAGAAGATCGCGTATGTTTTAGGGAGCTATCCCGGCAATTGGACCGTTTCAGCGCAGGTGCACGGAGACAAAATCCTCCGGGTAGGAGTGACGGAACGGGGACAGGGGGTTGTTCGGCCGCGGGAGATCGAGGGGATTGACGGATTGATCACCAATCGGCCGCAGGTTGGACTGGTCACGATCCATGCGGATTGTGTACCGCTTTATTTTCTGGATCCTGTACGAAAGGCGATTGGTCTGGCCCATGCAGGTTGGAGAGGCACGGTGCAGAAGATCGGGGCACGAATGATCGAGAGGATGCAGGAGGATTTTGGCACGGATCCGGAAGATCTTCTGACAGCCATCGGCCCGTCCATCGGCCCCTGCTGTTTTGAAGTCGGTCCGGAGGTGGCGGAGCAGTTCGCGGCTCATTTCCCGACGGACGCGGACGCAGTGATCCGTCCGGCACAGACAGAAGGGAAATACATGGTGGATCTGTGGGAGACCAATCGGCGCATTATGGTTGCTTGCGGTATCATGCCGGATAAAATTACCGTAACGGATCTTTGCACGGCCTGCCATGCGGATGTATTTCATTCATGGAGAAAAAATAAAGCGCCGGGACGAATGGCGGCGATTTTGGAGTTGATATAACGATGGAACAGAAAGTAAAAGGAGTCGTACCGGGCAGCATCGCGGAGGAGCTGGAAATTCAGCCGGGCGATCGTCTGCTCAGCATATCCGGGCATGAGATTGAGGATGTGCTGGACTACTATTTTTATATGGAAGCGGAAGTCCTTACACTTCTGATTCGGGATCATAATGGCGAGGAATGGGAAGCGGAAGTTGAAAAAGAAGAAAAAGAGGACTTGGGACTGATTTTTGAAGATCAGTTCATGGGAACGTATCAGCACTGTCATAATAAATGCATTTTCTGCTTTATCGATCAGCTGCCCAAGGGGATGCGGCCGACGCTGTACTTTAAGGACGATGATTCCCGTCTGTCCTTCTTGAACGGCAACTATATTACGATGACTAATATGCAGGAGAAGGATATGGAGCGGATTATCCGCTATCATATGTCGCCGATGAATGTGTCGGTGCATACGACCAATCCGGATCTGCGGGTCAAGATGCTGAAAAATCCCAGAGCGGCCCAGATTATGACGCATTTAAGGCGGTTTGTGGAGGGAGGAATTGTCCTGAATGGACAGATTGTTCTCTGCCGTGGGATCAATGACGGAGCGGAGCTGGAACGGACACTGACCGATCTTTCGGAATTCGTACCGCAGATGCAGAGCTTGTCCATCGTTCCGGTCGGACTTAGCCGTCACAGACAGGGACTGTATCCTCTGGAGCCGTTTACACCGGAGGATGCGCGGGCGCTGATTCAGCAGGTACAGCCCTGGCGGGAGAAGTTCTATAAGGAGACGGGGCTGCATTTTGTGCATCTTTCGGATGAATTCTATATTCTGGCGGGAGTGGAGCTTCCGAAGGAAGATGCCTATGACGGATATCTTCAGATCGAGAACGGCGTAGGTATGATGCGCCTGTTCTGGGATGAAGCGATGCAGGCAGTGGATGAGATTCCGCAAGGAGAAAAAGGGTATGGCAAGGTATCCCTGGTTACGGCACTGTCGGCATATGGGCACATTCAGAGGATTGTGGACGCGATTCAGCAGAAGATGGACGGCGGCGAGGTACAGGTCTTCTGTATCCGCAACGATTTCTTCGGAGAGAGGATCACCGTGACGGGGCTCCTGACGGGTAAGGATATCCTGCGCCAGCTCGAAGGAAAGGATCTTGGGCGTCTGCTCCTGTTGCCGGAAAATCTGCTCAAGGCTGACGAAGAGATATTTTTGGATGATATGCGCCTGGAAGATTTCAAAAAGACTTTACAGACGCCGGTAGATATAGTACAATCTTCTGGACGGGATTTTGTCCGTAAGATTGTAAATTGCTTACAGAAGGAGACATTATGAAACCGATTGTTGCAGTGGTAGGACGGCCCAATGTGGGAAAATCTACACTATTTAATAAATTGGCAGGCAAGCGAGTGTCCATCGTTAAGGATACACCGGGGGTAACGCGGGATCGGATCTATGCCGACGCGGAGTGGTTGAACCATACGTTCCGGATTGTCGATACCGGCGGAATCGAGCTGAAGACAGACGATGTTCTCTTAAAGTACATGCGTTCTCAGGCTGAGCTTGCGATTGATACGGCCGATGTGATCATTTTTGTAACGGATGCCAAGGCCGGATTGACGGATGCCGACGCGGAGGTCGGCAATATGCTGCGTAAGAGCCACAAGCCGGTTGTGGTCGCGGTCAACAAGCTGGATAACATGGTGGATATTACACCGATTTATGAGTTTTACGAGCTGGGTCTGGGAGATCCTATGCCCATTTCCGCGGAACAGGGACAGGGAATAGGAGATCTGCTGGACGAAGTGGTAAAGCTTTTCCCGGAGGATACAGAAGAGAGCGAGGAGGAAGAGGAGCTGCTCAAGGTGGCAGTCATCGGCAAGCCCAATGCGGGTAAGTCCTCTCTGATCAATCGCTTACTGGGAGAGGAACGGGTGATCGTCAGCGACATTGCCGGAACCACGCGCGACGCGATCGATACGCAGGTTGAATATGAAGGAAAGAAATATATCTTTATCGATACGGCGGGAATCCGCCGGCAGAGCAGGGTCAATGAGGATATCGAACGCTATTCCGTGGTCCGTGCGGTTTCATCGGTGGAGAGATGCGATGTGGCTGTTATCATGATCGACGCGGCAGCCGGCATTACCGAGCAGGACGCGAAGATTGCCGGACTGGCCCATGATAATGGTAAGGCGGCGGTGGTTGCCGTCAATAAGTGGGATGCGGTAGAGAAGGATGATAAGACGATCTATCGTTTTCAGGAGCAGGTAGATCAGGTGCTTTCCTTTATGCCGTATGCACAGAAGCTTTTTATCTCAGCCAAGACAGGACAGAGAGTCAACAAGCTGTTTGAAGCCGTGGAAATGGTTGCGGCCAATCATGCCAAACGTGTGCCGACCGGTGTCCTGAACGATGTTCTCTATGAGGCGATGGCAGTCAATCAGCCGCCGTCAGATAAGGGACGGAGACTCAAGATCTATTATATGACGCAGGTGGGAGTCAAGCCGCCTACATTTGTTATTTTTGTTAACGATAAGGAATTGATGCATTATTCCTACACCCGTTACATCGAAAATCGTCTGCGGGAGAATTTTGGTTTTGAAGGTACGCCGCTGAAGTTCATCATCCGTGAGCGCGGCGTATTGGACGAAAGATTCTAAGGAGGCTTATCATGGAAAGACTCTGGTGCATACTGCTGGGATATGCTTTTGGCTGCATTCAGACGGCATATATTGTCGGAAAGGTATGGAAGCATATCGATATTCGGAATTACGGCAGCGGCAATTCCGGCGCGACCAACGCGATACGGGTACTGGGAACCAAAGTGGGATTGGCCTGTATGGCAGGAGATATTTTAAAAGGAATCCTGGCCATGGTGGTGACTTCGATTCTCTTTGGGTATGATCAGAAGCAGCTTCTGCTCTTTACGGGAGTGGGTGCAGTTCTGGGGCATAATTTCCCGTTTTATATGGGATTTCGCGGCGGTAAGGGCGTAGCGGTCACGATCGGCATCATGGCCTGTATGGATTGGCGGATCCTTCTGATTGCGGGGGTTCCGGCGCTGATCGTCCTGGCAGTAACACGGTACATGTCGGTGGCTTCGCTCCTTTTCGTTACAATATTTCCCCTGTGTACGCTGGTCTTTTATCTGGGGCAGCCTCATGGGCTGGAGATTTTTCTGCTGTCCCTGTTCTTTACCGTGATGATCTACTGGCGGCATCGTTCCAATATTCAGCGTCTTATGGCGGGGACGGAGCGTAAGATGGGCCAGAAAGTCGTGATCCGGCAGGAGGATCAGACATGAAGGTCGCGGTAATGGGTTCCGGCAGCTGGGGAACGGCGCTGGCGATTCTGTTGTGTGAAAACGGTCATGAAGTATGGCTGTGGTCCTATAACGAGGCTGAATACCAGGCCCTTTCAAGGGATCGGGAGCATCGGGCGTTTCTGCCGGGAGTCCGGATTCCGGAAGGCGTGCGTTTTACGCATCAGGCAGAAGAGGCTTTGACAGGGGCGGAAGCGGTCGTACTGGCGACGCCGTCACAGTATCTGCGAACCACGCTTCAGAGCTTTTGTGAGTATATTCAGCCAGGAATGCTTCTGATTAATGTCGCTAAGGGGTTGGAGGCGCAGACACTCAAGACTTTGGCACAGGTGATCACTGAGATATGTCCCGCGAATCCTGTAGCTGTTCTCTCCGGACCTTCTCATGCGGAGGAGGTCTCCAGAAAGATTCCGACTTCGGTCGTTGCGGCATCGGAGTCCAGGAGTGCGGCACAGATGACGCAGGAGCTTTTTATGAATGAGTATTTCCGAGTTTACACCAACCCGGATCTTGTGGGGGTGGAACTGGGGGGCGCGTTGAAAAACGTAATTGCCCTCGCTTGCGGAATATCGGACGGTATGGGCTATGGAGACAATACCAAGGCCGCGCTCATGACCCGCGGAATCACGGAGATGTCGCGTCTCGGCATGGCGATGGGGGCTGATTTCCATACGTTTAACGGGCTCTCCGGCATTGGAGATCTGATTGTAACCTGTACCAGTATGCATAGCCGCAATCGGCGCGCCGGAATTTTGATCGGACAGGGCAGAACACTGAATGAAGCGATGGAAGAGGTTAAGATGGTGGTAGAAGGAGCCTATACGGCTCGGGCTGCCAAGGCATTTATCGAGCGGTATCAGATCGAGATGCCGATTACAGAATGTGTATACCGTATATTATATGAAGGATTGCCGGTGGGCGAGGTACAGAGACTGTTGATGAACCGAGACCGTAAGTCAGAGGATTTATCGGCGGACCTTTTGGTGCAGCGTTACGGCCTGCAATGGAAACAGTAACAGGGAGGAAGAAAAGAATGGATACAAAAGCGTTGGCAGAGCTGTTGTTTCCCCAGGTGACGGAGTTGCCGGAGGATGTGATCGCGCGATATCCGGCAAGAGAGCTGCCGGAAGGGGAGAAGGTGACAAGAATCGCACCGAGTCCTACAGGATTCATGCATTTGGGAAATCTCTATGGAGCGTTGGTAGATGAGCGATTGGCACATCAGTCCGGCGGTGTATTTTATCTGAGAATTGAGGATACAGACCAGAAAAGGGCTGTTGAGGGCGGAGTCCGTATGATTATAGAAGCTTTTCAGAGCTTTGGCCTTCATCCGGATGAAGGAGCGACGCTGGAAGGAGAAAAGGGAGAGTACGGTCCTTATTATCAGCGTCAGCGCAAGGAGATCTATCATGTATTTGCCAAGGCCCTGGTAGAGCAGGGGCATGCGTATCCCTGTTTCTGCACAGAAGAAGAGCTGGCCCAGATGCGTGCGCAGCAGGAAGCCGCCAAGGAGAACTTTGGCTATTACGGCAAATACGCCAAGTGCAGAAATCTGACATTGGAGGAGATCCAGGCCAAAATCGCGGCAGGAATCCCCTATGTAGTACGTTTTCGTTCCAATGGAAATGTAGAGCATAAGATCTTCCACAATGACCTGGTCAAGGGAAAACTGGAGTTGACCGAAAATGATCAGGATCTGGTATTGCTGAAGTCGGATGGAATCCCGACCTATCATTTCGCGCATGTGATCGATGACCACCTGATGGGAACAACACATGTAGTTCGCGGTGAGGAATGGCTGCCCACATTGCCCATGCATCTGCAGATGTTTCAGACGCTGGGATGGAAGCCGCCCAAGTACCTGCATACAGCACAGCTGATGAAGATCGATCCGGAGACAGGAGCCAAGCGGAAACTATCCAAGCGTAAGGATCCGGAGCTGGCGCTCAGTTTTTATCGGCAGCTTGGATACCCGACAGCCTCGGTGCTGGAATATCTGATGACGATGCTCAATTCCAATTTTGAGGAGTG
>CAVGBV010000048.1:0-523 GCA_963627615.1 Alloprevotella sp. | reverse complement strand
ACTTTAAGTTTACGACAGCCAAGATGAGCGGCTCCGGAGCGTTGTTTGATATCGATAAACTGACGGATGTCAGCAAGAATGTGATCAGCCGCATGAGTGCGGAGGAAGTCTATTGGCAGGTAGCTGCCTGGGCACAGGAGAATGATCCGGAGTTCTACACGCTTCTGACCAGGGATCCGGAATATTCTAAGGCAATCCTGGCGATTGGACGCGGAGGCAAGAAGCCTCGTAAGGATATCGCGCTTTGGAGCGAGGTAAAACCTTATATGTCCTTCTTCTTTGACGAACTGTTTGAGAGGGATGACTCTCAGATGCCTGCGTTGCCGGCAGAAACTATCCGGCAGATTCTGGAGGACTATAAGAGCGTCTATCATCCGGAAGATGACAGTAATCAGTGGTTTGCAAGACTGAAGGAGATGTGTCCCAAGTACAACCTCTGTGCGGATATGAAGGCCTATAAAAAGGATCCGTCGGCTTATGCCGGTTCGGTTGCGGATTTGTCCATGGTACTTCGCGTTGCGAT
>CAVGBV010000047.1:15060-19496 GCA_963627615.1 Alloprevotella sp. | reverse complement strand
GCAACAGCCTTAACAGCTGCATAAGCCTCATCTACCTTGCGGCTGGTCTTCTGCAGGTCGATAATATAGATTCCGTTACGCTCCGTAAAAATGTAGGGAGCCATCTTGGGGTTCCATCTTCTGGTCTGATGTCCGAAATGTACGCCGGCTTCCAGAAGCTGCTTCATAGAAATAACACTCATGTCCTTACCTCCGTATATTTTGTTTTTCCTCCCTCTGCGGTCCTTCCTGTATCCCATCTCACTTTGTGAGACACCGAGACACACTTCCCGAGAGGTGTGGATTTGCCTTTTTATAAAAAGGCTGTTATTCATTATAGCAGATATCCGCACACAAATCAAGTATTTTTTTGAATTCAGAGCATTTTTCTTCGCAATTCTTCTAATATCTCGTGATGCATCTTCTGCAGACGCCAGCGGCTGATTCCCTGTTTCGCGCTGACGGACCGCAGCGACTGCTTACGATAATAAACATCCTGAATAAGCGACAGCTTTACCGGCTCCAATGTCTGCAGCTCCGCTCTCAGTCTTCCCACGAGATCCGCCTCTTCATATTGCGATGCCATGTCCTCTTCGGATGCCAGCTCCAATACGTCATATGGCTCCGCAGCTCTTTCCGGCATCCTGTTTTTCCATCTCTGATATTCTTTTTCTTCTATCTGAAGAGCGGACATAATCTCTGCGTCCAGCGGCCTCCGGCCCATCTCCTGATACAGAAGTTCTTCCATCTTTTTGATCTTGCGCATTTTCTGAAAGGCTCTTCTGGAAATGCCGGTATATTTCTCCATGCCTCTCCAGATGCTGCCCAGGATTCTCGGAACCGCATATGCCGCGAATGTACTGCCTATAGCAGGATCAAAGCGTTCTACTGCTTCGATCAAGCCTATGCAGCCGCTGCTGATTAATTCCTCATATTCGATCCACTGCGGCAAATACTCCCTTACGGCAGCAGACGCATAATATACCAGACGCAGATTCCATTCCACCAGTCGGTTTCGTTCCTTTATTCCCCTATGCTGCGCATAGTCCTGCCATATTCTCCCGTATTCTTCCGGTGTTGTCCCTTTCGGTATATATTCCTTTTTTCTCTTCTGACTTCGATTGAATCCCACATATTCGAACTATCGCGGAATCTCAAGCAGAACAATTTTATTTTTTACTGAAATCCTCTTTTATAATTTGCCAGCTCATCACGCAGCGCCGGATTCAGGATTCTGATATATGTTCCCTTCATCCCCAGAGATCTGGACTCGATCACTCCTGCGCTCTCAAACTTGCGCAACGCGTTGACAATGACAGAACGCGTTATTCCTACACGGTCTGCGATCTTGCTCGCAATGAGCAGTCCTTCCTCTCCATCCAATTCATTAAAAATATGGATGATCGCCGCCAATTCAGAGAAGGACAGAGTAGAGATCGCTGCCCGGACAATCTCATTGTTCTTCTTTTCACGGATATCTTCCTCATAAATCGCAAGAGCAAGCTCCTTGGTCAGCAGCAGAGCAGCCATCTCCGCCAATATCAGATCTTCCTCTACGTAACTTCTGTCACTGCGGCACAGGATCAGAGTGCCCAGCCTTCCCTTCTCCGTTTCCAGAGGAAGCAGCAGATTGTTCCCTGCGTTTTCTTCCGAACCGACTCCGCAGATACGCAGATCCGCATCCGTAGCCGTCTTTACATATCCGCCCAGAACGGCCGCCTTTTCCTCATCCATTGTCATTCCCTGCTCCCACTCCGGAGACAGTCCGCTCTGCAGCGCCGGATTCCGGTATACCTGCAGTGCCTTGCCCTTCTTGGATACAAGAAGTATGTTGGAGTCAGTCATCTCCCCGCACTTCTCAACGATTTCTCTAAAGTTCAGCGGATTCTCTCCTGCTCGCTTTACCATCTCACGGAATACTCGTACATTCTTCAGCAATTGTTCACTCATTCGTTCCAATTCCTCTCATTCTGCAGTTTCGCTGTAACCGCACTCTTTGGAAGCGCATACGAAACGTGTATTTTTGCCTTTTTTCTCTACCATATATCCGCCGCAGCGCGGGCATTTCTTCGCTACAGGCTTATCCCAGGATATAAACTGACACTCCGGATGCCTGGAACATCCATAAAATACTCTTCCTTTACGCGACTTACAAACCTGAACCGGCGCTCCGCATACCGGGCACGGAACATCCAGAAGTTCCTGATACGGCTTGGTGTTCCGACATTCCGGGAAGCCGGGACAAGCATAGAACTTTCCGAATCTTCCTGTGCGCAGCACCATATTCCGGCCGCATTTCTCACAGATCTTATCCGTTACCTCTTCCTGAATCTGCACCTTTTCCAGTTCTTTGGACGCTTTTTCCACCAGAGGTTCAAATCCTTTATAAAATCCCGCCAGAATTTCCTGCCACTGCACCTTCCCTTCTTCTACCTCATCCAGCTGCGACTCCATTGACGCAGTAAATTGGATATCCACAATCTCAGCAAAATACTGGCTCAGCATCTGGTTGACCAACATGCCCAACTCTGTTACATACAACATCTTCTTTTCTTTGGCCACATAGGTCCTGGCAATCAACGTAGAGATGGTCGGAGCATAGGTACTGGGACGTCCGACTCCGTTTTCCTCCAGCGCCTTTACCAGCGCCGCTTCTGTATACCTTGCCGGCGGCTGCGTAAAATGCTGCTGTCCCTCTATCTTTTTCAGCTGCACCATATCTCCCGGCTTTAGTCCGTCAATCGTCTCGTATTGCTCCTGCTCTTCTTCTGTTTCTTTATATACCTGCAAAAATCCCGCAAAAGACAACTTGGAACCAGAAGATATGAACTCAAATCCATCCTTTTCCAGGATCGTCTGAATCGTATCATACTGCGCCGGAGCCATTCTGCTGGCAATGAAACGCTCATAGATCAGCTTGTACAGACGAAACTGATCCTTCGTCAGACTCTCCTGAATCTGCACCGGAGCATAGCTGACATATGTCGGGCGAATCGCTTCATGCGCGTCCTGTATACGCCGTCCTCCATTCTCCGTCCGAACCTGTCCTACATACTGCGGTCCATACTGTCTGGCAATCATCTCCAGCGCCGCCTCGTGCGCCTCCTGCGCGATTCTTGTAGAATCCGTTCTCAGATAGGTTATGAGTCCGACCGTGTTTCCATTCACTGTAACGCCTTCATACAGCTGCTGCGCAATCTGCATCGTCTTCTGCGGCGTAAAATTCAACCGCTTAGAAGCCTCCTGCTGAAGCGTGCTGGTTGTAAAGGGCAGCGGCGCTTTACGCGACCGCTTCCCGTTTTTTATGTCCTTTACCAGGAAATCTCCCGCCTGCCGGATCTTTTCGATCCAATCTGCAGATTCCTGCTCGTTGCCAATTCGAATCTTTTCTCCATTGACCCGGTTCAGCTTGGCGCTTAATACACCTTTGGCCTTTTTCTTAATAAAACGAGCTTCAATGGACCAAAACTCTTCCTGGATAAAGTCCTGGATCTCGTTTTCACGGTCGCATAAAAGCTTAAGCGCTGCCGACTGCACTCTTCCGGCGCTGAGTCCCTTACGCACCTTCTTCCATAATACCGGGCTGATCTGATATCCGACAATGCGGTCCAGAACCCTGCGTGCCTGCTGCGCATCCACCAGATTCTGATCAATCTGTCTTGCCTGCTTCAGCGACTTCTTTACGGCCTCTTTGGTAATTTCATTAAAGGTAATCCGCTGCGTCGCCTTTTCCGGCAGTCCCAATACATATGCCAGATGCCACGAAATCGCCTCCCCCTCGCGGTCCGGGTCCGTTGCCAGATATACATGGTCTACCTTTTTGGCTTCCTTTTTTAATTGGCTGACCAGATCTCCCTTACCACGGATCGTGATATATTTCGGAGCAAATCCATGCTCGATATCCACCCCCAACTGACTTTTGGGCAGATCTCTGACATGCCCGTTGGACGCCAGCACCTCATAATTGGCTCCTAAAAACTTCTGGATTGTTTTCGCCTTGGCCGGAGACTCCACGATAACCAGATTCTTCGCCATATCCCTATTCCCTACCTCTTATTCTTTTTTTCGCACAACTCCTTCGGCTTCCCGTTCCGCATAACCTGCCATCTCGAGTGCCGTCAGACACTGCATAAACTTTTCCGGCCCAATGGCCGTTTTGATCATCAATGTCTGCAGATTCTGTGCCGTCCAGCCTATACTCTCCCACAGCTTCTGCAAATCCGGATCCCTGAAGCGATGCTGAACCGGCTCTGCCTCTGTATCGCCCAATGCCTGCAGAATATCGCGCCAGTCGCATGCCAGACAAGCCCCCTGCTGAATTAAACGATTGGTTCCCCTGCTGGAAGCGTCAAATATGGATCCCGGCACTGCAAACACATCAACTCCGGCTTCCAATGCCTGATCCGCTGTGATCAGCGCCCCGCTCTTTTCCGCTGCCTCAACGACCACTACAGCTC
>CAVGBV010000047.1:0-15050 GCA_963627615.1 Alloprevotella sp. | reverse complement strand
CAGCTCGGCTAAGAGCAGCGATGATGCGGTTCCTCATCGGGAAAAAGGCCGGCTGCGGCGGTGTTCCCGGAAAATATTCCGACACAATCAAGCCATACCGCTCAATTCTCTGATACAGCTGCAAATTGCTCTTGGGATAGCAGATGTCGATTCCACAGCCCAGAACCGCTATCGTGTTCTTATGATCCTCCAATGCTCCTCTATGCGCGCACGCATCAATCCCGCTTGCCAGTCCGCTGACAATCGTATATCCTGCGCCGCCCAGCCCCTTGGCAAAATAGCGGGCCGCACCGGCGCCATAAGAAGTGCATTTTCTGGAACCTACTATCGATATGCTCTTGGAATAAATGAGCTGGACATTGCCCTTTAAGAACAGCAAATCCACCTGCGGGCAGACATTTCTCAGGCTTGCCGGATATTCCGGACGTTCCCTGCTCATGATCTGAATTCCCTGTTCGTTCCAGATCCGGCAGCGCTCCTGATATTCTTCAAGCTTCTTACTGTTCTCCAGCTGAGCCGCCCGTGCCTCATCCAATCCCGCCTCCCGGTACATCTCACCGGATGCTTCATAAATTCCGGCAATCGTACCGCACCGTTCCAGCAGCGCCCGCCGTTTGGCCGGACCGATTCCTTCCTGTGAACACAGCCATACCCAATACAAATCTTCTTGCGTATACATGATCTCAACCTCCACGACATTAGAATTGTCAGTATCCCACTGCCGTACCGCAGGGCATTTCCCTGCATGAGATCAAAATCCATTTTTACATTATACCCTCTTCTCTCTGAAATGTACAGTCCCAAAATGAAATTTTCAGAAAATAATAATTGTTTTTGTGATTCACGCCGTGCGAAATAATTTTTCCCTTAAAAAAAATTTTTTCTAAAAAAAAAACAGTTCTTTCCATTTTCCCAGCCATCTCCACCTTTCGTACGATTCTATAGGATGTCAGTATTTCACTGCCGTTTGGAAAGGAGGTTCTCATGTTCTGTTCTATCCACACCTGTTCTGTTTCCGGAATGCTCGGAATTCCTACTCTGGCAGAGACTACTTTATATAATGGTCTGCCTTATTTCTACCTTGTCGGGTTGCCCGACAATATCGTCCGCGAATCCAAGGAGCGTATCCGATCCGCTGTACACAGCAGCGGTCTGACATTTCCATCCAGCCGCATCACCGTAAATCTTGCTCCGGCGCATCTGAAGAAAGTCGGTTCCGGTTTTGACTTTCCGATTGCCATGAGCATTCTCTGCGCCGAAGGCTTGCTGCCCTATGGTCCGGACAGTCTTTTATCCCACTCTCTGCTAATCGGAGAGCTCTCGTTAAACGGCGAATTGCGCCCTGTTTCCGGCGCGCTCCTTATGACACGCTGCGCCATCCAGGAAAAAATGGACCGCATTGTCCTGCCTGCGGATAATGTACCGGAAGCTTCTATGCTTTCCGGCATCGATATTATCGGGATTCACACACTCTCGGAGGCCATCGATTATTTTTGTGGACGCACTCAGATTCTGCCCGCTCCTCATCGCATGCTATCCCCCTGTCGATATGACATACGTTCCCTCACTTCTTTGCAAGGACAGCCGCTGACACTGCGCATTTTATCCATCGCAGCGGCAGGCTTCCATTCCCTGCTGCTCTGGGGACCGCCCGGGACCGGCAAAACCATGGCAGCCCAAGGACTCCTCTCGCTTCTTCCTCCACCTTCTTCCGAAGAAGTCTTAGAGACCGCTTTTATTTATAACAGCATTAATTTACCGATTCTCCCGCATCGACCCTTTCGTTCTCCCCATCATACCGTCTCTCCCTATGCACTGATCGGCGGCGGAGTGCCGATTCATCCCGGAGAAGTCAGCCTTGCCCATCATGGCATACTGTTTCTGGACGAATTGCCGGAGTTCTCCCGCTCTGCTCTGGAAGCCCTGCGCCAGCCATTGGAAGATTTAAAGGTGCATATCAGCCGTGTGCAGCAAAGCGTTTCCTTTCCGGCCGATTTTCTACTTGTTTCCAGTATGAATCCCTGCCCCTGCGGTTTTTATCCCGACCGCAACCGCTGTACCTGTTCCCTCTCTCAGGTACAGAATTATCAGCGGCGGATCCGAGGACCTCTCCTGGATCGTATCGATCTCGAAATGAAAATGGATCCTCCCGGCTATGATGCTCTTGTCCCCGTCCCGGAAACGGATTTTGAGTCTCTATTGTCTCACATTCAACAGGCACACGCTCTGCAGTCCGCTCGATACGCCGCTCTTCCCTTTTCCTATAATTCACGGATTCCCCCGGAGCTGATAGACCGTTTCTGTCCTCTTGATACCGATGGTCAAAATCTGATGCGTAGCGCCTACGAATACTATCAGCTCAGTGTACGCAGTTATCACCGCATTCTCAAGGTCGCGCGCACCATCGCTGATCTCGCCGGGGAGGAGCGGATTCTGAACGATCATTTGCGAGAAGCTTTGCAAATGCGCTTTTCCGTACAATTTCAATAAAAAACGGACGCTCTTTTTCAAGCGCCCGTCCTTCTGCACAGAATTCTCACTGCTTCTCTTCCAGCAGACACACTGCCTCAGCGGCAATTCCTTCTTCTCTGCCTGTAAATCCCAGATGTTCCTCTGTCGTCGCCTTCAGATTGATCCTGTCTAATTCGCACCCCATGGCCTCCGCCAGCACTTCCTTCATCTGTGGAAAATATCCTCCGAGCTTCGGCTTCTGCGCGATTACGATCACATCCACATTACCGATCCGATACCCGGCCTGTGTCACTCTCTCCATAACCCTTTTCAGAAGCACAATGCTGCTGATTCCTTTATACTGCGCATCTGTATCCGGAAACAGTTTTCCGATATCTCCCGCGCCGATCGCTCCCAATAAAGCATCCATCAGGGCATGTGTCAGTACGTCCGCATCGGAATGTCCTAACAAGCCCAATGTATGCGGGATCTCCACGCCGCCCAGGATCAATTTGCGGTCCTGCACCAACCGGTGCACATCATATCCGATTCCTATTCTCATAGATTCTCTCCCATTGTATTAACTGATAAACCGGGTCTGTGTCGTATACAGATCATAATAATGACCCTTTTTCGCCATGAGTTCCTCATGGGTTCCCGCTTCCTCAATATTTCTGTGATTGATTACCATGATTCGATCTGACTTACGGATCGTAGAGAGACGGTGCGCGATCACGAAAGAGGTTCTGCCCTTCAACAGATTCTCCAACCCCTTCTGCAGAGCCTGCTCCGTTCTTGTATCGATACTGGAGGTGGCTTCATCCAAGATAAGAATCTTGGGATTGGCCAAAAGCGCTCTCGCAAAAGAAATCAGCTGACGCTGTCCGACAGACAGACGGCTGCCTCGCTCATTGACCTGTGTCTGATACCCCTGTTCCATCTCCATGATAAATTCATGCGCGCAAACCGTTTTGGCTGCTTCAATTACTTCGTCGTCGGTCGCGTCCAGACGACCGTATCGGATATTATCCATGATGGTTCCCGAGAAGATAAAGCTGTCCTGCAGCATCACGCCCATTTGCTGACGCAGAGAAGCCAGAGTTACCTTGGATATATCGTAACCGTCAATCAGAATACGTCCTTTCTGAATATCATAGAATCGGCTGATCAAGTTGATCACCGTGGTCTTGCCCGCCCCTGTCGGACCGACCAGCGCAATGCTCTGGCCCGGCTCCACCGTGAAGCTCAGGTCCTCCAGAATCGGCATTCCTTCCTCATACTCAAAGGTCACATGTTCAAACTCCACACGTCCTTGAATCTGCGGCAGTTCTACCGCATCCGGAGCGTCCTGAATTCTCGGATCCTCATCGATCGTCTCAAAGATACGTTCCAGATAGGCCATGTTGGTAATCACCTGGTTATAAAAATTACTCAGATTGATTACCGGTGACCATAATCTTCCCGTAAATCCCAAAAAGGCAATCAAAGTACCGGCGCTGACCGAATACTGCATCAATGATACGCCTGTAAGAATCACCGCGCAATTGGCCAGCACGGAAATGATTTCGATAGAGGGCGTCACCAGATTGTTCAGCCGAATCGCCCGCATCCATGTCTTGCGGTAATCATCCTGCACATTATCCAGCAGCTCCGCATTGTAGGATTCCCGTACAAAAGACTGCGTTACCCTCATTCCCGCAAGGCTTTCATGTACATACGCATTCAAATTGGAAGACTTGTTGCTGACTCGCTGCCACGCCACACGGTTCCATGTCTTTAACCGGAATACCACAAAAATCATGATGGGCATCGCTGCCAGGCACACCAGCGTCAATACCGGATCCATACAGAACATGATGATCAGCACGATGATCAGACTGAATCCTTCCGCCAGTACATTCACGAGGCTTCCGGACAACAGGTCACTTACAGAGTTGACATAGTTAACCACACGCACGATAATCTTGCCATGCGGCCGATCATCATAAAAGGAAAACGGCAGCTTTTGCAGATGCACAAACAGGTCTTTACGCATCGTTTCAATAATGGTCTGTCCCAATTGGTTCACTGTCAGAATTCGCTTTTTCAGGCAGACCGCACTGATGACGATGACCGCGGCGAAAGCCGCACACATCCAGACTAGCTTCACTCCATCGTGTTCCGGGATTACATGGTCGATTGTTTCTTTGACCAGCAGCGGAATAATGATATTGGCCAAGCTTGCCATAATCATCAAAAACAAAGCAAAGAGGAGTTTTTTTCGATGCGGCTTCAGGTATCCAAACAGGCGCTTCAAATGCTTAAAATTAAATTCCTGCTTCAGCGTCTCATCCACATTGTATACATTTCTTGCCATTACTCCTCACCTCCTGCCTTCATCCCTTCCATGACAATTCCCATCTGCTGACAGTAGATTTCATAATATCTTCCCTTTTGCTGCAGCAGCTCTTCATGCGTTCCGCGTTCCGCAATCTCTCCCTGATCCAACACCAGAATCTGGTCCGCGTCTTTTACGGAGGAGATTCGATGCGCTATGATAAAGATCGTCTGACCATCATTCTGCTTTTTCAGTCCGTCAAACACCTTGAACTCTGTCTCCATATCCAGAGCAGAAGTCGTATCATCCAGAATCAAAATCCGGGGATGTACCAGCAATGCCCGCGCCAACGCCAATCTCTGTCTCTGGCCGCCGGACAGGCCGACGCCTCGCTCTCCCACAATCGTATCAAAGCCTTCCGGAAACTGCTCGATGAACTCTGTAGCACCCGCCAGCTCCGCTGCTTTTTCCACATCTGTCATGGGCGCTCCCGGATTACCGTATGCTATATTACCCTCGATTGTATCCGAAAACAGGAATACATCCTGCATAGTCATGCCGATCTCCTTGCGCACGGCATACTTGTCCAGATCTTTCAGATTGACGCCATCGATATAAATTCCGCCGGAACTTACATCATAGAAACGCATCATAAGGTTCATCATCGTCGTCTTACCCGCGCCGGTCGCTCCCATAATCGCTATTCTCTGGCCCAGCTGCGCTGTAAATGATATATCCTTCAGAATCATCTCTTTATCATACCGGAAGGATACATCGCGGAATTCCACCTTTCCCTGCATCTGTATCTCCTTCGGATGTTCCGGATTCTTGATCCTCGGTTCCACAAACGCGACGGTCTTCATCTTGTCATAGGCCGCGACAAAACGCATCAGATCATTCAGCAGCCATCCGAACATACGCAGCGGATTATTCACCGCCCACAGATATCCGTTAATCATGACAAGATCTTCGATACTCATATTTCCGGTCAGGCACATGGTACCGCCTACCGCGATCATAATAAAGGACAAACTGACTGCCAGTGCGTCCATGACCGGGATATACTTTGCCTGCGTCCGGGCCGCATTGATATTTGCTTCCTTATAGGCAGCGTTTCTCGCATCGAATTTCAGGATCTCATAGGCTTCCTTAGCAAATGCCTTGACTACACGATTTCCGCTGATATTCTCCTGCACCATGGAGTTCAGCCTGGAATACTCTTCCCGCACTTCCATATGCGCTCCTCGGATCCGGCTGGCCATCCGTACTGCCAGGACAAAGATGACAGGCGCCACCAGCAGCAGAATCAGCGTAAATACCACGTTGATGCTGAACATCATAATCAGCGCAAACACAAAGGTACACAGATTGATCACCATCTGATATACCACAAATGCGACAAATACCCGGATAGCCTCAATATCGCCCGTCAGACGCGACATCAGATCTCCTACCCGATTTTTATCAAAAAAGCGAAAATCCATCTTCTGAATTCTGCGATAGATATCATCCCGTACCGAGCATACGACTTTCTGAGATATATCTTCAAAAATCCACAAGTATGTATACCGTACGAGCGCGATCAAAACCGCCGCTCCTACCATAAGCCAGAGATATCCTGCCAAGCGATCGTTCAGACCTTCTCCAATGACCTCTCCGACAATCTTACCCGTTGCATAGGGTGAAACCATGGACAATCCCGCTACCGCCACAGTTAAAAGCAGCGCCAACGCGAACATCCACGCATACTGCCGGATATAGGACCATACATATCTGAGCGCTTCCTTCATTTTATCTTCCTCTCTTTCCGGATATTTCACCGCCTATTATATCGAACTTCCCTGCATTTGGAATGGTTTATTCGAATATAAACCTGTACAATCCACAACCATTTCCAGCCTTTTTCCCTTCTTTCTTGCTCTTTTTTGTTCCCTTCTGCTTTTTTTGCTTTTCTCCATCTTTTTACTGGATTTTTTCAAAGTTATCCGTTATAATAAAATTATCTCATACTTAGCATGGAGGAAGGTTTATTATGCACCCCTTTCAGATCGATTCTGAAGAATTCAACCCTAAGATTCTTTTTCACTATAAAGCGCCCGTCAAATTGCGTCCCACCAGTCATGTTCATGATTTTCTAAGCATTCATTATATCGTATCCGGTCATTGCATGTTTGAAGTGGACGGCCATGAATATCTTGCCAAAAAGGATGATGTGATCATTATCAACCCCAATGTATCCCATCACTCGATTCCGGCAGACAATACGGAATGCGTGATCTTTTACCTTGGGATCGACAATCTGTTTATCAAGGGATATCCCAAAAACTTCATTCCCATCTGCAACGCGGTAATCCCAGTCCGCAAATATATTCATGAATTATACAACTGTTATCATAATATCATCAGCGTACAGGAAAAGAAAGAAGCGCTCTGGTGTCTGATGGCCAAGCAGCTCTCGCTGCAGTTTCTGATCATTCTGCTGAAGGAGCTCTCTCCCCAGGCCACCAACAATCTCTCTGATTATTTTCATCTGGAGACCTACGATAAAGCTACCATTGCGCAGACAATCACCAACTATTTCCGTGAAAACTATATGAAAAAAATCTCCATTGAAGAGATTGCAAAGTCTACATATTTAAGCACAACTTATATCACCAAAATCTATAAGGAAATCACCGGTGATACGCCGATCAATTATCTGATCAACCTGCGCATGGAGAAAGCGCGTGAGATATTGAGCGAAGGTCACTTTCCGATCCAGACAGTAGCCAAGCGGGTCGGTTATGACGATCCATACTATTTCAGCAAACTCTTCAAGAAAAAGTTTGGGTATTCCCCTTCTACTTATAAGCTGCAGGCCAGAGATTCCGCAGATCCGGAAGCGATGTAAGATTACCATTATGACGCAAAAAAGTTCTTATAACCTTGGCTTAATAGCGATAAGGAACTAATTTACTTATCCACTGTTAGCTGACATTTTCCGAGGTGCATACGGACAAAACCCGTTTGGTTTCTAACAGGAAGTCAGACGGGTTTTGCTTCGCAAGCCCTATCAAGATGAAAAGCTAACGCAGACAATTACGGTCGTTGAGTATGAATTTGATTATTGAAGATGTTTGACAAACCTACACATAGAAACCATACGCGCCTTCACTCATATACAAAGCCTGCACATCGTCCATCACCGTGAGTGAGCCTTGGTACATATAAAGGCAATTCGCGCCCAAAGCGTCCTTTATCGTGACTCTGCCGCCGTACTGAGTGTAGAAAAAAGTGTTCAGCGAGCCATTCACCGTCAGATCACCTTCTCCGAGAACAGAAAACATTGATACATCCTTATTGATACTTCCGATGGTATTCTCTCCATCCGTTGTGATAAAGAACGGCATGGACTGACCGATATATCTATCGTTAAAAGCAATAGAGACCAGGCTCGTGTTCTTCAATTTGAGATTCGGTAAGGCACTGCCGTCACTCGTCTTTCCGGTCGTAAAGAGCTTATAAGCCTCCTCCGGTGTAAGAGAATAAAACCATTCTTCACCATATACCTTATTTCCCTGCGGCGGAACGAAGGACGCACTTCCGTCGCCGAAAATATCGGTATAGTTGTCCGGCGTGACTTCTACCGCACCGTCGCCGCGGTCCAGGAACAGGCCGAAGCCTCCATAGAAGGCATCGAGCCGGTCCGTACCGGCGGGTACAGCATCTCCAGGCTTGTAGAAGTTTCCATTTTCGTCTGCCCACCACAGCTGTGCGTCTGAAGGAACGCTGTCCGGACGGGGCAGCCCCTCTGCTGCGGGTGCGGTAAAGCTCTCACCGTTTTTTACGATGATGTTGATTGCATTTCCATCCTCGCCGGGCATGTTTGCGCCCGTGCGGAGTTCGACCACCTTCAGGCTGTCAGCGGACAGATCAGCCGGCAGTTCCAGGGCCGGACGGAACTCGAGATAAGTATAGGAGCCTGTCGCAGGAGAATTGGCGCAGAAATGTTCCGAAGTATATCCGCGGACCGAACGATACTGCCCATTACCGCCATCACTCCATATATCCTGTCCCCATGAAGCGATCATGTACCAGTTTTGAATATAAGTATTGGCTTTACCTAAAATCGCGTCCCACTCATTATTGGCAGGGACGCCGCTTGTATAGGTTTTTCCGTAGATCAGCTCTTTTTCGTTCAGTGTACTCCAGCTTATCTCGTTCGTCACATTACGGTCAGCGATAAACAAACTATGCTCATAGGAGGTCGTATCTGTGTCAGCCCCGCTTTCCAACGAATAGGCATCCACTGTGCCCACATAGATGAAGGGCACATAGTGCATTGTTTTATCCGGCAACGCGTCATTCGCCGTACCGGGGATGCTCAGCGCCGACAGGTCAAAATAGTATTTGTCACCGGGATCAAGGGTAAACTGCTCGTTAATTGTATTTTTTACCGTAAATGAAATATTCCGAAATTCGCTGGCATAATCGGTTTTATAATCGCCGTTATACTGTTCGCTGAATATTTTCAGGATATAGTTGCCATCTGCGAGTTCGGACGGAATGGCAACCTCTAGCGTGCCGCCTTCACTGTTATGCGCAAGGCGCCCGTAGTACAATATATTGCCGCCTTCATCCGCGATCATAGCGGAAATATATTCATTTTCACCTGTATCCGCACCGAAGTATTTGACGGACAGGCTTTCGCCCGCCTTCACACTTGTTTTAGCGACAGAAGCGTAGATTGTGCGTCTGCTGTCCTTCAGCGTCACTCTCCACTCATTGCCTGTGTATTCGGAAACCGCGTTGAATCCGTCAGGCTTGCCGCCCACCGCGGCGGAGATAAAGAGCGCAGAGCTCAGATCCAAGTTAAAAGCCGGGCGCACGGCAAAACTATTATAATCGACATTTGTGCCGCCTTCAAGAACACCTTCACTATAGACATTCGCGGCATAGTCCTGCTCAATACCAGGCGAACGAAGCCACCAGCGGTCGACCATAAAGGGCGTGTCTATCTCTCCGCCGCCTGTGACATAGTCTGTATTCGCCGCACGACGGCTGCTATTACCGTTTGGAAAATAACTGCTGTTGTTTGCTTCCGCAATAGACAACAAAAAGATTTTATCGGTGGTATCATTTCCGGCATCCGTGCCGTAACTCGGGTTATCTTCATTGACAACCTCTGTGTCCGCGATAGCGGCCTGCTCTTGCTCAGAAAAGGCGTGATCTAAAAAATTATTGCCTGCGTAATCAATGGCGCTCTCTCCATTTCCTTTATTAGCAGCAAAACCATTGAGCTAAGAGCGCATCGTGCTTGTTTCCCACGTCACGTTCTCGTCTTCCTTGTGATACTCAAACACATCAAGGTTGCGGTCGGAAAACAGAAATAGTTTGCCGTCCGCGTTTTCCAGTACCCGCCACTTGATTGGGGCGCTGTTATATCCGCCGCTTTCGTTGGCACTCTGCTTATAGTTGCCGAAATAAACGCTGTCGGCCTGCCCGCCGCTGATATTCGCAGCAATCCCATTGTCCGCAAGCTGTATCGCCTTACCTGTGTCTGTTTCCTCGGCGAATACGCCCTCCGGCACAAAGCAGAACACCATGCTTAAAGTAAGCAGGATACTGAGTATTCCTTTTTTCATTTCTCATTTTCTCCGTTAATCAAGGGCAACAATGGTGATATTGTATCGACTGTCTTTAAAAATAGTGGCATCCTGGAAAACATACTTGTGTATTGAAACGTCAAAGTAATATCTTCTTCCGCCTGATATATGGTGTTATATGATACAGTCAGTCTTGCGACTTCACTGTCTTCCTGCATATTCACATAGGTTTGCGTCTCCAACGCCATTTCAGAACTGTTGTATCCGTCAATAAGTGCCGCGCCGCATAACTTATCGCTGCCATTCGCGCTGACCATAACCGTTCCGCTGAACACCAAACTATATGCATGGCCTTTGGAAAGGGTGATTGTTTTGCTGGATGTGTTATAGGAGATCAAACCTCCGTTCTCTTTTTTCACATTGAACGGAAGCGCTCCCCAGCTATACACGCTGCCGTTTGCGGCAAAATATCCGGTGCATGAACCGTCCTTCCCGTCTTTTCCGTCAGTGCCATCCGTACCGTTTTTACCGTCCGCGCCTTTCAATACGGACAAATCATACAGATTCAGCCAAACGGTGTCGCCTGTATATCGCCATTGCAGCTGATTGCCGTCCACACGGAATTCGGCGGTTTTGCCGTCTTCGCCGTCTTTGCCGTTGGCACCGTCCTCAGCCTCAGCTTTTACTCCGATATCCGTTTCTCCGATCCACCAGTTTCCGTTATCACCGATGAACGGCGTATCACCATTTTTACCGTTGGTACCGTCTTTGCCGTCTATACCGTCCTTCCCGTCTGCACCATTCTTACCGTCTACACCATTCTTACCGTCTGCGCCGTCCTTGCCGTCTACTCCTTGAAGCGTCGAAAGGTCGTATAGGTTCAGCCATATTTCGTCTCCGACATAACGCCACTGCAGATTGTTTTCATTGATACGGAACTCCGGTGTCTTACCGTTTGCGCCATCCGCTCCCTTTTGTCCGGCGGGGCCAGTAATGTCGGCAATGGCAACAAGGTTCTGCCAATCTTCCCCTTCGTAGCGCCACTGTATATGGGTATCAGTTCGCTTCACCTCAACCGTTTTGCCGTTGACGCCGTTCACTCCGTCCTTGCCGTCAATTCCGTCCTTACCGTTGGTACCATCCTTACCATTGACTCCATCTCTGCCGTCGGTACCATTTTTCCCGTCCGTACCGTCCTTCCCGTTGATACCATTCTTGCCATCGACTCCGTCTTTACCGTTTTCTCCGGCAGTACCTTTCAGCTCATCAAGCGCCACAAGATCGTGCCAATCGGTCTCATCACTGTATTTCCACTGGATCGCAGTACCGTTATTTTGCACCTCCAGCCAATTCGTCTCCGCACTTGTTTGCTGGGTACTGCCGCATCCACTAGAAAAGATAATCCCCAATGTCATAAGCATACAAGTGGTCACAAGCAACCATTTTCTCATTTCACATTTCCTCCGTCATCCAAATATCATAAGCTGTATTTATCCGCAAACGGGGCAACACCCCACTTTAAGATCTCCATCCGTTTTTGAGCAACTAACTAATTCATTAATTATAATATAACATAGAACTCTATTGAATTCAAGAACTGACTGCAAAACGGTGTGAAAGAACGGCACCTCACCTGATTATAAACAGCGTAATCCAAAACGCCATATTTCTGTCCTTCAAAAGCGTGCCGATGTCCACAATCCGCTTTTCAATGTCTGTCTTATCATTGCTCCTTTACAGGCATACATGCACACAGATATCATAATGGATCGTAAGGGGTTTCGCAAGCGGTTTGGCACAAGCGGTCAAAAAACGACCCAAGCGGTAATCATGGATTTTGCGGAATGTAAAAAAGACCAAGTCATATGACTTGGTCTTTTTAATGCGCGCAGTAGGATTCGAACCCGCGGCCTTCTGGTCCGTAGCCAGACGCTCTATCCAGCTGAGCTATGCGCGCACAGTGCCCAGAACCGGAATCGAACCAGTGACACGAGGATTTTCAGTCCTCTGCTCTACCAACTGAGCTATCTGGGCATACAATATTCAATTAATGCCGGAGACCGGGATCGAACCGGTACGGTCGTATTAGGACCGCAGGATTTTAAGTCCTGTGCGTCTGCCAGTTTCGCCACTCCGGCAGAAGGACCAAAGCATGCGGATGAAGGGACTCGAACCCCCACGCCATAAGCGCTAGAACCTAAATCTAGTGCGTCTGCCAATTCCGCCACATCCGCAGAATCAAGTTGCGCGTCCGCTTACCTCAGCGACGGGTATTATAATACCATACTCCATAACGAATGTCAACACTTTTTTTAAAATTATTATTAAATTCCTCCTCTCTTGTTTTCCTTTTCTTCCCATGCTATACTTGTATTATATACCCTAACTCTTAGGAGGAACTTATATGAAATACGATTTTACGACCCTGATCGACCGAACCGGCACCGGTTCCGGCAAATGGGACGGAATGCGTCGTCGGAACCCGAATGTTCCGACTGGCATCGTTCCCTTTTCCGTCGCGGATATGGAACTGAAGAATCCGCCGGAAATCATCGATGGACTCAAGTCCTATCTGGATACTACGATCCTCGGCTATACGGACGCAACAGACTCCTACTATCAGGCCGTTCAGGATTGGATGGAACGCCGCCACGGCTTTCGTCCGGACCGTTCCTGGTTTGTCACGACTCCCGGTGTCATACCCGGAATTCAGGTGATGGTTCGTGCTTTTACGCAGCCCGGCGACAGCGTGATGATCACAACGCCAGTCTATCCTCCCTTCCGCTCTTCTGTCACCTCCAATGACCGCCAGGTCGTAGAGAATCCACTGATTCTGACAGACAATCATTATGAACTGGACCTTGCGGATCTGGAAGCCAAGGCCTCTCGGCCGGAGGTCAAGCTCTATATTCTGTGCAGTCCTCACAATCCGATCGGCCGCGTCTGGAGCCGCGAAGAACTGATGCAGATCTGTGATATCTGTCTGCGCCATCATGTCTTTGTCATCTCGGATGAGATTCATTCCGATCTGATTCTCCCGGGATACAGTCATGTTTCTCTGGGAAGCCTTCCTGAGGAATATCTGCAGAACTGCGCTATCTGTACGGCTCCCAGCAAGACCTTCAATCTCGCAGGATTTCAGGCCTCCAATATCTTCATCCCTAACGAAGAGTACCGCGGCAAATTAAAAGCTGCCCACGGATACTTTTCCCTGAACATTCTGGGATATAAGGCCTGCGAACTGGCATACAGCCGCTGTGAGGACTGACTGGAGGAGCTTTTGATCCATCTGGACGGCAACCGCCAGTTGGTTGAGGACTTTATGGCAGAGCATCTTCCTATGATCTCTGTCCACCGTCTGCAGGGAACGTATCTCCAGTGGCTGGATTTCCGTGCGCTTTCCATGTCAGCTGAAGAGTTAGAGGCCTTCCTGCACAATAAGGCCTTCTGGTTCTGCAGCGAGGGATATTCCTTCGGTGAAGCCGGACGCGGATTTGAGCGGCTGAATCTGGCCTGCCCGCGTTTTTTCCTGGAGGACGCTCTGGTACGGCTGGAAGCAGCCATTCGTGAAAGATAACACACAAAAACGGTCTCTGAAAAGGAGACCGTTTTTGTGTATAAAAATTCCCCGGACTCGTAGGAATCCGGGGAATACTCTGCTTATCTGCGCAGATAGCAATTACGCCAGCTCTGCGAAATACTTGATGGTACGAACCATCTGAGAAGTGTAGGAGTTCTCGTTGTCGTACCAGGACACTACCTGAACCTGATAGGTATCCTCGTCGATCTTAGCGACCATGGTCTGAGTCGCATCGAACAGAGAACCATAACGCATTCCGATAACATCGGAAGATACGATCTCGTCGGTGTTGTAACCGAAGGACTCGCTGGAAGCAGCCTTCATAGCGGCGTTGATGCCTTCCTTGGTAATGTCCTTACCCTTAACAACCGCTACCAGAATCGTGGTGGAACCGGTGGGGGTAGGTACACGCTGAGCAGAACCGATCAGCTTGCCGTTCAGCTCCGGAATAACCAGGCCGATTGCCTTTGCCGCGCCGGTGGAGTTCGGAACGATGTTCTGAGCGCCTGCGCGAGAACGACGCAGATCACCCTTTCTCTGCGGTCCATCCAGAATCATCTGGTCGCCGGTGTAAGCATGAACCGTTGTCATGATACCGGACTGAATCGGAGCGTAGTCGTTCAGAGCCTTTGCCATAGGAGCCAGGCAGTTGGTGGTACAGGATGCTGCGGAGATGATCTGATCATCAGCGGTCAGAGTATCCTGGTTTACATTGTAAACGATCGTCTTCAGGTCATTGCCCGCAGGAGCGGAAATAACAACCTTCTTAGCGCCGGCATTGATGTGCGCCATGGACTTCTCCTTGGAAGTATAGAAACCGGTGCACTCCAGAACTACATCTACATTCAGAGCACCCCACGGGCAGTTCGCCGCGTCCTTCTCAGCGTAGATCTTGATCTCCTTGCCGTCAACAATGATAGAATCCTCAGTAGCCTCTACTGTATGCTTGCCCTCGCCGATCTTACCGCAGAAAGAACCCTGAGCGGTATCATACTTCAGCAGATGCGCCAGCATCTTGGGGCTGGTCAGATCGTTAATCGCAACAACTTCATAGCCCTCAGCATCAAACATCTGACGGAAAGCCAGACGGCCGATACGACCAAAACCATTAATAGCA
>CAVGBV010000046.1:2599-19896 GCA_963627615.1 Alloprevotella sp. | reverse complement strand
TTTTTTCATCCTGTTTTCGCTTAACACCATAGCTTGATTTATCCGCTGATTTTCCAGCTGCAATAGTTAAGCATCCCAGATTTTGAACCGTGAGTTCGGTGGCACCATAAATGACATGGTTATCATGGTCAGCTTCCCCTGTAGACAGGTTCAGAACGCCATTATAGCCATCCTGCGCATCACCCGTAATCGTCAGCTCATGTCCATTCATATTAATGGCGCCAAAAACATCATTATCCGTACTACCATCCAGAGTAATACTGTTCTTGCCGATGACAACAATGGTGGCGTTATCGTAAAAACGGATACCACAATATTCGCCACTCTTTTTTTCAAACACAAGATTGGCACCATTCAAAGTCAGCGTAGCCCCATCCCAGGACCAACCACTGCCACTGTTTGGAGTACCGGAGTATAATTCTAGCGCTGCGTAGCAATCACTGCCCTTCAGCTCTTCCACCAAGCTGTTAAAGTAATCAAACAGCTCCATCAGACGAGTCACATCCAGCCGCTCCTGATCTTCCGCAGACAGCTGTTCGTACTCCTCCGCAATGGCCTGAGCCTCCAGATAAACCGCGTTCTGCTGATCTTCCTCAGCAGCTTCAAACTCTTCTACGTCCGGAAGCGCCCAGATTCTATCCTGAAGCAGTTTCAGGGGATCCTCCTGATCTGTTTCTCCATTTTCTGTTCCTACTACAATTTTGTCCGGCGCTTCTTCCTGGCTGTCAGACTGCGTCTTGGCGGTATCAGTGTCTTCCGCATACACAGCTGTCGGCAGCATAGAGAACACCATCGTAAAAGAGAGCAGGACTGCCAATAATCGCTTCTTCATACGTATCGTCCTTTCTTCCGACTGTTTTTGCAAGGATTCTTGGATCTGACCTTGCATTTTCGGGCGTCGGAGACCTGTTTGCACTACAGATTTCCTTCGCCACATTAATATATAATTAGTATACTCAAAATGCTGCTTTTTTTCAAGTAGTTACGCGTTATTTTTTTACAGTCTGCAAAAGAAAAAGTTTTGTCCTGATTCGGGGACGCATATTGTATCAAACGCTCCCCCGGTCAGAGCAAAACTATCTATCTAAAAATTCTCGCCCCGGTCTTGCAACCTTTCGCAAAGAATTGTATAATCTAACTAACATTGCAACATCTACTCTTTTTCAGGAGGACCTTCCTATGCAAAACCCGCCTATTGACCTGCTGGTTACTTTTAACCGGCATTATATCGAACCGTTCAAGACAATGCTGCATTCTCTGCTGTGCAATAACCCGGGAGAATCCTTCCGGATATGGCTCATGCACAGCAATATCCCGCAAGAGGAGCTTACTGAGCTTACCGAATACTGTTCTGTCCGAGGCGTTCTCCTGACGCCCCTGACGGTGGAACGGGAGGTCTTTGCCGGCGCCCCGGTGTCCCGTCAATACCCGCAGGAGATGTACTACCGTCTCCTCGCTCCCCGTCTGCTGCCGGAGAATCTGGCCCGGATCCTCTATCTGGATTCGGACATTCTGGCGCTTAACCCTCTCCGCCCTCTATGGACCATGGATCTGCAGGGCAAAACCTTTGCCGCCTCTTCCCACACGGGCGTTCTGGATCTTATGAGCGGTGTCAACCGGATCCGGATGAATACGGATCACGACTACTTCAATACCGGCGTCATCCTGATCGATCTTGCCGCCGCGAGGCGCAATGTCCGTCCGGAAGATATCTTTGACTGTGTGCGCAATCATTCCACCGGCCTTTTACTTCCGGATCAGGATGTCTTTAACTTCCTATATGGTTCTGACACGCTTCCCCTTCCGGATTCTGTGTGGAACTACGACCCCCGCTATTACTCCGGATACCTTCTGCGCAGCAATGGTCAATGCACTCTGGACTGGGTCATGAATCATACTGTATTTCTGCACTTCTGCGGCAAGAAAAAGCCCTGGAACGCTTCTTATTCCAATCGTTTCGCTTCATTATATAAACATTATATGTCGCTTGCACGCCGATAATTTTTGTTCAAAAAGAGAGGAGAATTTTCTATGAGTCACCGCGCCTTAATCGCCATGAGCGGCGGCGTCGATTCCAGTGTCGCTGCGCTTCTGATACAGCAGCAGGGCTATGAATGCTCCGGCGCTACCATGAAGCTTTTTTCTAATGAGGACGCCGGTATCTCCCGAGAACGCTCCTGCTGCTCCCTGGAGGATGTGGAGGATGCCCGAAGCGTCGCCTATCGCCTGGGAATGCCTTACTATGTCTTTAATTTTTCCGAGCGTTTTGCCAAGGATGTCATCGAGCGTTTTGTCTTCGCCTACGAACATGGCCAGACGCCGAATCCCTGCATCGACTGCAATCGTTTTCTGAAGTTCGACCAATTCTACCGCCGCTCCCGTGAACTGGGATATGACTGTATCGCGACCGGACACTATGCGCGGATTGTCCAGGATGCCGACACCGGCCGTTATCTGTTGAAGACCGCTTCTGACCCGGCCAAGGATCAGAGCTATGTCCTGTATGCCATGACGCAGGAACAGCTGCGCCGCACCCATTTTCCGCTGGGCCATTTATGCAAGCCGGAGGTCCGGCGCATCGCGGCAGAACATCAGTTTCTGAACGCGGAAAAACAGGACAGTCAGGATATCTGTTTTGTCCAGAACGGAAGCTATGCGGACTTTATCGAAAAATACACCGGCAAGGTCTACCCGGAAGGGGATTTTGTCGATACCGCCGGTCATGTGCTGGGGCGCCACCGCGGCATCATCCGCTATACCATCGGTCAGCGGAAGGGGCTGGGGCTGGCTCTGCCGGAATCGCTCTATGTATGCGAGATTCATCCGGAAGACAACACCGTCGTTCTGGGGCGGAATGAAGAACTGTTCCGCAAAACCCTGACTGTGCGCGATCTGAATCTGATCTCCTGTGAAACGCTGGATCAGCCTACACGGCTGGAGGTCAAAATCCGCTACCGTCAGAGCGCTCAATGGGCCACCGTTACGCAGACAGACAGTGATGTTCTGTCCATCATCTTTGATCAGCCGCAGCGCGCGGTTACAAGCGGACAATCTGCCGTCCTCTATGACGGAGATACCGTCGTCGGCGGCGGCACCATCGTATAACAAAAAACTTCCTGAGCATCACTGCTCAGGAAGTTTTTTTATTCAATCAAACCAGCTTGCCGCATTGCCTTGACGATTCCATCCCTGGCCGCGCCCTCCGGCGTCGGCATGGTCGGCAGATACGGTACGCCCACATCCCTGCCTCGGAGATTGGCCATATCCTTGGCCGCGACCGGAAAGCTTGCCGCGTCCATGGACAATCTCACCGGATTCAGCTTAAACTGTGCCTCCAGGCTGCCCGCCAGATCTCCCGCTACATATTTGTTATATACATCGGTAATCAGTTCCGGCATGAAGTTGGCCGCGGTACACACACCGCCCACAGCTCCGTGACACAGGCTCGCGTACAGCAGTGTATCCTTGCCTCCAAACACCTTGAAGTCCACATCCCTTGTTCTGCGGATGAACTCTGCCGTCTGCGTGATGTCTCCGCTGGTATCCTTCATCCCCACAATATTGGGAACCGTATGCGCCAGTTCATCCACCAGCGCCGCCGAGAGCGTGTAGCCTACACGCCCCGGATTGTTGTACAGCAGCACCGGGGTATCCGGAACACTCTCCGCTACCGTCTTGAAGTGTCCATACAATTCCGCATAGGTCGGCTTCAAAAACATGGGCTGCAGCACGCTGATGCCCGCCGCACCGCAGCGCACTGCCATCTGTGCCAGACGGCAGCACTTCTTGGTGCTGATCGCTCCGATGCCAAAGTATACCGGCACACGGCCCGCCGCCTGATCCAACATGATCTTCAGCCCGCGCTCCATCTCATCCTCTTCTACCATGTAGAACTCGCCATTGCTGCCAAATGCCAGAATCCCCAGCACGCCGCCTTCAATGACATAGTCTACCTGGGAACGGAGCTTCTGCTCATCGATCTTTTCCTCCTCATCAATAGGAGTCAGGATCGGAACAATTACGCCCTTGATAAAATCTGTATTCATCTTGCGTCTCCTGTCAGCGTCCGATTTTAATTCCTGTCAGATACTCGTAATACTTGGCAATCGCGCTGTGGTCGTTTCCACCGCAGTCATGATTGTGCAGCCACTGCAGAACCTCCTGTACGGACGCTGTCATCGGAACCGGCGCGCCTACGCTGTGCGCGCAGTCCAACGCATTGTTCAGGTCCTTGATGTGCAGGTCAATCTTGAATCCCGGCTTATCATTGCCGGCAATCATCATCGGCGCCTTCGCATTCATTACAGTGGATCCGGCCAAGCCGCCCTTGATCGCGTCAAATACCAGGTTGGGGTCCACTCCTGCCTTCTGCGCCAGCGTCAGCGCCTCAGCCAGAGCGCGGATGTTGCAGGCCACGATGATCTGGTTCGCCAGCTTGGTGGTATTGCCTGCGCCCACATCGCCGCAGCGTACCACAGAAGCACCCATCGTCTCCAGCAGAGGCTTGTAGGCATCAAATACTTCCTGCTTACCGCCTACCATAAAGCTCAGCGTTCCATCGATCGCCTTGGGCTCGCCGCCGGATACCGGAGCGTCCAGCATCTCGACACCCTTTTTCTCCAGCTCGGCCGCAATCTCCTTGCTCGCTACCGGATTGATTGAGCTCATATCGATGAATACGGAGCCCGCCTTCATATGCGCCGCTACACCGTCCTCACCCAGCATTACTTCTTTTACCTGAGGAGAATTGGGCAGCATTGTCAACACTACGTCGCAGCTCTCACCGATCTGTGCGTTGGTCGCCTTCTTGGCTCCGTATGCCACCAGTTCGTCGGCTGCCTTGTTCACGCAGCTGACTGTCAGATCATATCCTGCCTTCAGGATATTTTTTGCCATGGGCTTACCCATAATTCCAAGACCGATCATTCCTACCTTCATCTTCTTATACCTCCGTATATATAATATTGTATTCAAATACCGCAGCCATATCAGGTAATCGGCGCGGGGTTGAAAAAGCACAGATCATTGTGGAAACCATATTGGTCACTGTACGGCTCCTTGATACCGCTTGCCACATCCAGAATCAGATTGAACAGCTCGGTTCCGACCTCACGGATCGTCTTCTCTCCGCTGGCTACCGGCCCCGCGTTCAGGTCGATCATATCAAACCAATGCTGCTTCATCTCATTGCGGCTGCACACCTTGATCACCGGCGCCGCCGCAAGTCCATACGGTGTTCCCCGTCCTGTCATAAAGACCTGCTGTCCGATGCCGCTTGCCAGCTGACATGGTCCGCATACGATATCGCTCGCTGGAGTCGCGGCATAGATCAAGCCATGCTGCGTCGGCTTTTCCGCCGGAGACAGCACCTCTTCGATCGGCGCGGATCCGGACTTCGCGATGGATCCCATCGCTTTCTCTACGATGTTGGACAGGCCGCCCTTCTTATTGCCCGGCGTCGGATTGGCATCCCGGCCGACACCGCCAGCCGCCAGATATTCGTCGTACCAGCGCATCTCAGCCGCCAGCTTGTCACGAGTCGCCGCGTCCCGGCATCTGGCCGCCAACATATGGACACCGTCACGAACCTCCGTCACTTCACTGAACAGAACCGTCGCTCCGCCCTTGACCAGCATATCCGAAGCATAGCCTGCGCTGGGATTGGCCGTAATACCGCTGAACGCGTCGCTGCCTCCGCACTGCATACCGATCAGAAGATCGCTCAGCGGAAGCTCCTCTCTCACTCTGCGGTTCAGCCTCTGAAGCTTGCGGTCCGCCATCTCCATCAGCGCTTGCATCATAGCGTCATGTCCCGCATAGTCCTGCAGCGTCAGACAGTTATCCGCGTTGATATCCTCCGGCGGCAGCACCCGGTCATAACTCAGCTTTTCACAGCCCAGGCCCACCACCATCAGCTCTCCGCCGAAATTCGGATGACGCATCATATTGGCGATCGCGCGGATCGGCACCTTCGCCTCCGGCGCATTGATCGCGACGCCGCAGCCATAGGCATGATTGATCGCGACCACACCGTCCACATTGGGATACTTCGGCAGAAGCTCTGCCTTAATCCGCTCTACCGCACGGTTGACTACTCCCGCGGCACATTGTACAGTGGTCACAATTCCGAGAAGATTTCTCGTTCCGGCCGGTCCCGACGCGTTGCGGTACCCCAGCCAGGTACGCCGCGGCGGGTCGGGCAGCTGCGCGTAGTCCTTGATATTGGTGCCATAGGGCATATTGTCAAGATCCGGACTCTCCGGCAGATATAACATATGCTCATTGATCCAGCCGCCTGCCGGTATCGGATCGATCGCCGTACCCAGAACTACGCCGTACCGGATGATCTCCTCTCCTGCCGCGAAATCCTTCAGCGCGATCTTATGCGCCTGCGGAATATCCTGCTGGGTGACAACCCCAGGCAGAATCTCCGTCCCTGCCGGAAGATCATGTACAGCAATCGCTACATTATCTTCCTCTCGAACCTTGATAAAAAGCGGTGCACTCATGGTAAAACTCCCTTCTGTTTTTTATAGTCCGGCAAAGTCCGCCACCCGGTCCAGAACTCTGGCAGCCTCAGCGGCATCTATCTCCCGCGTCGGATAGAACCTGCCGTTTTCCAGTTCCATAAAACCGAAATATAACGCCCTTGCCACATTGGTTCCGTAATTATAACCTACCTGATCCACATCTTCACATACCGGCATCGTACTGGACGCATTCCGATAATTCACCCCGCAGCACTGCATGGCAACCGTGGCCATCTCCTGCCGGCTGACCCGTTTGTCCGGATGGAACCGTCCCTCTGCGTCCAGCGGTAAAAATCCATTGGAGACCGCAAGTACCGCTGCCTCATCCTGCGTATCGCACGGAATCTTATCTCTGCGCGACGGATCTGCCAGAGGCGCCGTCATCTGCACCAGCTCTGCCCGCACAATCTTCTTCTCCGGTTCCCGCGGAACCTCCCGCAGAATTTCCCGGCAGAGCATTCGATCTGCCCAGGTTCTTTCTCCGGTAAGAACACGGTAACTTCGGCTATACTCCAGGTTGCCTGCCGCGTCCTCCGCCAGCAGCCTTATCCAGCAGGCTCCCTGCGGCACATCCATGTATTCGCCCTCTCCGGCGCCGCGCCATGCATTGCCGTCCGCAGATACCTCCCAGCGATAACAGAGCCGGCCGTCTCCGCCAAGATACTGCGCACTCGCCTGCACCCTTTCTCCCGGCCGCGGAACGCCCAGAATCCGGACATATCCCGGCCGCGGGAAGATTTTGCCATTGATCTCCACATTTTCCACAACGGCATCCTTCCAGTTCATGCTGCGCATCTCCTGCGCCGCTCCGTCGATCCGAATGTTTTTGAGCGTAAGTCCCGTGATCGGCACCTCTGGAAACGCCTCCAGAAAGATCCCGTAATCGCCGCCGTGCGCCGTAATATTCTCTATGGTAATGTCGCGAAATACCGGGAGCATATCCCCATTGCGCCCATCCTCATAGAGCATGGTTCCATGAACCGCCGCGCCACGCACACAATCCATCACACTGTCGCACAGCATCACCTGCTCCACCGTTCCGCCGCGTCTCGCATTGGTCTTTAAGCGCAGCGCATATGTCAGATGCGGACTGGCAAAACGGTTCTCTCTTGCCAGCACCCGGCGGATCCCGCCGCTCATCTCGCTTCCAAGCGCGATTCCGCCGTGTCCGTCCGCAAAATCATTTTCCTCTATCAATATGTTTTGACATGGAATATTCGCTTCTCTGCCATCCCGGTCCCTTCCGGACTTCAGGCTGATGCAGTCGTCCCCCGTGTCAAAGCGGCAGCCATGGATCCATACGCCATCGCAGCTTTCCGGATCGCAGCCGTCATTGTTATAGCCGTGACCGGAAACCGTAACTGAATCAATCTCCACGCTGCTGCACAGAACCGGGTTCAGCTGCCACATGGGACTGTGGCGCAATGTGACTCCCTGTATTTTCACCCGCCTGCACCGCACAAACTGCACAAAATTCGGCCGCAGATAATGCCCCGCTCCGAATCTCCGCTCCGCGACCGGTACGCCTTCCAGGTTCATCCGGCGTAGTTTCATCCGGTCCTTCAGCTGATAGTCCACAGCGTCTCCCGACCATGATTTCTCCACCTGATGATGCCAATTCCACCAATGCTCCGAATCCGCGCCTCCGTCCATCGTTCCCGGTCCGGTTACCGCGATATCCTGTGCGTCACAGGCATAGAGGAGCGCGCTGTAATTATAACAGGGGGTTCCCTCCCAATGAGAAAATACCACCGGATAGTTTTTTTCTATATCCTCCGCCACAAACCGCAGCAATGTCCCGGCTTCTGCCAGATGCAGACAGACTCCGTCCTTGAGCCGCAGGGCTCCCGTAAGATAGACACCCGCCTTCAGGCTCAGCCGTCCGCCGCCCTGTCTGGCCAATGTATCGATCGCTGTCTGCAGTCTTGCCGTCTGTAAGCCCTCTTCCGGCTCCAGACAGATCTCCCGTTCCGGAATCCTTGGAGCCTCCATCCGGCTTAGGATCTCGCTTCGAAGCTCTTTCTGCTCCATACGCTTCCCCCTTCTCCATCTCATTTCTACATCCATTATAACAGCTTTATGCGGATCTTACAATGCACAACCTGTCATATTCTTTATAACATTTTATTCATATCATCATTGCTCTTTTTCTTTCTCTCTGCTATACTGTTTTCTGAAAGGAGCTCTGCCATGAATACTCGCCAATACTACTATTTAATCACAATTGCGGACTCTTCCAACCTGTCCCATGCCGCTTTCGCCCTAGGACTAACCCCATCCGCTCTTAGCAAATTTCTCACAAGTCTGGAATCCCTTATGGGCGGTCCGCTGTTTCTGCGCACTTCCTCTCTTGCCCCAACGCCGCTAGGGCAAAAAGTCCTTGCAGCCGCCAGAAACATCCTGGATGAGCAAAACCGGATGCTTCTTACCATCCGGTCGCTCACCGGCGGAATACAGAAAAAAATCCGCCTCGCTACCTCGCCCAACCGCGGCGCTATCATCTATAGCCGAATCTATCAGCCCTTTTCCCGCCGTTATCCGGATACGGCTCTGGAACTGACCGAACTCTACTCTCAAGAACAGGCCAAGGCCATCCAGAGGTCCCAGATCGATCTGGCGCTGGGCAACGGTGAGTTTTCCATACAAGTCACAGACCTTCCCTTTGCCCGGGAAGAGGTGCTCGCCGTACTCCCGCGTTCTCATCCACTCTCCCAGGAGCATGCCGTCCGCCTCACGGAGCTGCGCGACACGCCCTTTGTCCTCCAAAGCGCCGAAAACAGTCTGCGGCATCGTGCCGACGCTCTGTTTGCCGAAGCCGGATACCTCCCGGTCGTCGTCTTTGAATCCGGCGATGTCCACCTTTTGGACGCCATGATGCAGCAAGGCGCCGGCGCCGGGCTTGTGAGCCGTGTCTATGCGGATCCCTGTGAGCAACTGGCCTATCTGTCCCTGATCCCGCCCGCCTACCAGACACTGCATCTGCGTTATCCTCTGGATCACACTCTCAGCGAAGCCGAACGCTTTCTTGCTTCGCTGCTGATCCGAGAGCGCCTGTCTGATCCTCGTTATGAGGCGCTGCCCTCTCCGGAGATCGCTTCTCTCCTGGAGGACACCGCGCCGGGATGTCCCTCTGTCCCTCCGCTCTCTGCCTGTGCTCCTTCGCCTTCCGCTTCCGGTTCTGTATATTTCGATACCAGGGTTCTGGAATACCTGATCGGCATTGTTGAAGAAAAGAGTCTGTCCGGGGCGGCGCAGCGTTTTTATCTGGCCCAGCCCGCGCTGTCCCGTCACCTGAAAAAAACAGAGACGCAGATCGGCGTTTCTCTCTTTACCCGAGAGCATAACCGTCTGCGTCCCACTCCGGCCGGTACTGTTTTGATCAATAGCGCGAGAAATATAATCAAACAGGAGAAGGAACTCTTCCGCTCCCTCTCCTGAACTGTGTCAATGTTTGTTTCCGAACAGGATCTCGTCCAGCTGGTACCAGCCCTTATCCCGGCCCGCCAAGGCTTCCGCCGCATGCACCGCTCCCGCGGCAAAGATCCTTCTGCTGGCTGCTCTGTGCGTGATCTCCAATGTCTCATCCTGCCCGAAGAAATAGACTGTATGCTCGCCCGCGACTGTACCGCCGCGCAGCGCCATCACACCGATCTCTTCCGAGGTTCTTGCCCCGCAGATGCCATCCCGGCCGGAAACGACCTTTTTGGTGTGTTCCGGATCCACTGCCGCAAGCAGCATCTTGGCTGTGCCGCTGGGCGCGTCCACCTTTTTATTGTGGTGCTTCTCCAGAATCTCGATGTCAAATCCAGCCTTGATCTCCTCCGGAATCTGCTCCAAAAGGTAACGGAACACCGCGACGCCCAAGCTGTAATTGGCGCTGTAAAGGATCGGCGCGTACTCCGCCAGGCTCTTCAGCTCCTCCATCTGCTCAGCCTGATATCCGGTCGTACCACTGATCAGAGCCGCGCCGGTACGACGGATATATTCATTCACATACTGCTGCATCGCCGGATTGGAGAAGTCGATTACCGCATCTGCCGCCGCAAGTCCGGCCCACTCCCCGAGGTTGCTGATATCCATGCGTCCGACTATCTCATGGCCCCGCTCTGCCGCCACTTCTTCTACCATACGGCCCATACGGCCGTAACCGCTCAGTACAATCTTCATAACAATCCCGTCTCCTTCATCACCTTACGAAGCTGCTCCCGATGCTCCTCTGTCATCGGATACAGAGGAAGACGGAATGAGCCCGCGTTCATCCCCATCAGATTGAGCGCTTCCTTGACCGGAATCGGATTGACTTCTGTAAAGAGCGCGTTCATAATGGGCAGATACTGAATCTGCATTCTGGCGGCCTCTTCATGCTTTCCGTCCAGATATAGCTGAACCATTTCATGACACTGCTTCGGCATGATGTTGGCCCAGACCGATATCACGCCCTTCGCTCCGATCGACATCAGCGGAATAGTGATATCGTCATTGCCGGAAAACATAATAAAGTCATCGTTCAGATACTTGGCGATCTTCATGGCGTAGCTCAGATCTCCGCTGGCTTCCTTGATTCCCATCACGTTCGGGTGCTTACTGAGCCGACCGACAACTTCCGGCGTAATACTGCAGCTCGTCCGTCCCGGAACATTATACAGAATCACCGGCACGCTCACCGCATCGGCCACCGTAGCGAAGTGGCGGTACATTCCCTCCGCGTTAGCCTTATTATAATAAGGAGAAATACACAAAAGCGCGTCCACACCCATATCCGCATACCGTCGGCTCTTCTCCAGCTGTGTCTGCGTACTGTTCGATCCGCTGCCCGCAATCACCTTGACTCTGCCGGCAATCTTATTTACGGCATATTCGCATACTGCGTCATCCTCTTCATGAGACATGGTCGAAGACTCGCCTGTCGTCCCAAGAACCAGGATACCATCGGTACCGTTTTTGATCTGAAATTCAATCCATTCGCCCAACTGGTCAAAATTAACGCTTCCATCCTCATGGAACGGCGTAGCCAGTGCTACAATGGAGCCTGACAACATAACTATAAACCCCTTTCTGATTTCTGATTTCCCGACTCTGCCGGGCAGGGTTATACCAACCCCAATTATATTAATCATACTATAGCCCCCCGGAAAAATCAAGCGCAGATTTCGGAGATTTCCTTGCATCCCTCGTCCTTTCGTGCTACAATAACCTCATTATACACACTAAGGAGGCCCCAGCGTTGGATATATACCAGAATCTGACCCTTATGACCGATCTGTACCAGCTCACCATGATGCAAGGCTACTACAAGTACCATAAGACGGCACAGCGTGTCGTGTTTGATCTGTTTTACCGGGAAAACCCATTTCACGCGGCCTTTGCCATTGCTGCCGGACTGGAACAGGCCATAGATTATATCCGTCACCTTTCCTTCAGCCGTGAAGACATCGAATATCTTCGTTCTCTGCATCTTTTTGAAGAAGATTTTCTGCAGTATCTGGAAACCTTCCGATTCACCGGAAATATCGACGCGATCCCTGAGGGCAGCATCATTTTCCCGGGCGAGCCTCTCATCCGGGTCAATGCCCCGATCATTGAGGCGCAGCTCATCGAAACGACGCTTCTGACGCTGATCAACCATCAGAGCCTGATCGCCACCAAAGCGGCCCGTGTCGTCTATGCCGCTAAGGGTGATTCCGTTATGGAATTTGGCCTGCGCCGGGCGCAGGGGCCGGATGCCGGAACACTGGGTGCGCGCGCCGCTGTCATCGGCGGGTGCGTCGGCACCTCAAATGTACTGACCGCAAAGCTCTTTGACGTCGCTCCCAAGGGAACCCATTCCCATAGCTGGGTCATGAGCTTTGACTCCGAACTGGAAGCGTTTCGCGCATATGCTGATCTGTTCCCGGATATGTGCATCCTTCTGGTCGATACCTATGATACTCTGCGCTGCGGTGTTCCCAATGCCATCCGAGTCTTTCAGGAGATGCGGGACCGCGGAATCCACTCCAAAATGTACGGAATCCGTCTGGACAGCGGAGATCTGGCTTACCTCTCGATTGAGGCCCGCCGCATGCTGGATGACGCAGGTTTCCCCGATGCCATCATCAGTGCCTCCAGCGATCTGGATGAGTATCTGATCCGTGACCTGAAGCTGCAGGGGGCTCAGATCTCCCTGTGGGGCGTCGGCACCAAGCTGATCACCGCCCAGGACAATCCCTCCTTTGGCGGCGTCTACAAAATGTCTGCCGAGATGAACAAAGATGGTCAGATGCAGCCCAAAATCAAGCTCTCCAACAATCCGGGCAAGATCACCAATCCCGGCGTCAAAAAAATCCTGCGCATCTATGATAAGGCCTCCGGCTACCTAAAGGCTGACCTAATCGCGCTGGAAGAAGAACACTATGATGAATCGCTGGACCTCACCATTTTCCACCCGGTGGATACCTGGAAACGCATGACTTTCCGCGGCGGTACCTACCGTCTGCGCAGCATGCTCGTTCCCATCTTCCGCGACGGAATCTGTGTCTATACCAGTCCCTCCGTTACCGAACTGAGAGACTACTGCCTGCAGGAGCAAAATACGCTATACCGTGAGTCACGCCGTCTCGTCAACGCGCAGACCATTCCCGTTGACCTGTCGCAGCCGCTCTGGGATATGAAACAAGCTATGATGCATCAATATGGAAAGGCAGGATTATGATCAACACCATTTTATTTGATCTGGACGGGACACTGGCCCGGATGGATCAGGATCTTTTTATCGAGACGTATTTCAAAAAGCTGGGAGCCCTGGTCGCTTCTCATGGCTACGATCCCAAGCAGATCATTCAGGCCATCTGGGCCGGAACCGGCGCGATGCTGAAAAACGACGGTTCTATGACCAATGAGGAATGCTTCTGGAAAGTGTTTTTCGACTCCGGACTGCCGGACGCCAAAGGGTTGAAACCTCTTCTGGATCATTTTTATGCCAATGAATTCGATACGATTCGTGAAATCACCTCGCCCAATAAGCTATCCCGCAAGATGATCGCTTCTCTGCGGCGGAAGGGCTATAAGATCGGACTCGCGACAAGTCCGGTATTTCCAAGGATCGCGACCGAGCTGCGTATCGCCTGGGCGGGTCTTGCACCAACGGATTTTGATCTGATCACGACCTATGAAAACAGCCACTACGGCAAGCCATCAGAAGGTTACTACCGTGAGGTTCTGCAGGTTCTGGGCTCCGCCCCGGAGGAATGCATTATGATCGGCAATGACGTGGATGAGGATATGTGCACTGAGCGTCTGGGAATGTCTGTCTACCTGGTGACCGAACATCTCCTGAACCGTCATAATACGGACTATTCTTCTTATCCGCAGGGAAGCCTGTCCGACCTCGCGGCGTATCTGGAAGCTCTGCCGGATCTGCGGTTTTCTTACCGCCGCATGGCGCAGTATCATGAAACCGACCAGATGGGCATTATCTACCACGCCAACTATATCCAGTGGTTTGAGGAAGCCCGCGTCGCCTGGATGGATCACCTGGGCTACGGCTATGACGCGATGGAAAAGGCCGGGATCGGAAGTCCTGTACTGGAGGTCCACTGCAGCTACCACTCGCCGGTGCATTTTCATGACACCGTACTGGTCCGTCTGCGCCTGACCGAATTTACCGGGACAAGGCTGCGTGTCTCCTATGAAGTCTCAGACGAAGCTACCGGAGCGCTTTGCGCCACCGGTGAGAGTTCGCACTGCTTTGTAGAGCGTTCCACCGGAATGCCTGTTTCCTTGAAAAAAACACATCCGGATATCTACGAGCTTTTCTGCAAACAGATGAGAAAATAACAAATATTATATGCCCTAAGCAATCTCGGTTATCGAGGTCACTTAGGGCATTTTTTGTATGTTATCCTTCACTTACATAGCTTTCCAACCAGTCATATACGAGCTGCTGATCATTGGACAGCTTCTCCGAACGCACCTTGCTAAGCTCATTCCGGATTCCGTCCATGTCCTGCTGGTGATAGTACTCCACTGCTCGGAGCAGTGCCGAGAGATTGTTCTGATACGCCGTATACTCACTCTGCAGCGCTCCATAGTTTTCTCCCAGTGATGCCAGCTGCTTTTGCAGATCGATCAGACTGCCATCTTCTGAATTCTGCGCCGCCGTCAGGGAGGCCACCTGCGCCGCCAGATCGCTTCGCTCCCGCTGCAGCACGCTCATCTGTGCCGGCATGATCAAAAATCCCATGAACATCAGACCAACCGCCATTCCCAGCACAAAGAGCAAGAACTGTGTAACCGAAGCATTCTGCCGCAGGAGCGTCCGCACCGAGCGTTTAGGACTGTTGCCGGAGATCAGCGGCTTTCCTTCTGCCGGAATCTCTTCGGGCTCTTCCTGCCGCCCTCTCTCTTCCTCTTCCGCCTCTCTGCCTTCCCGGCTGCTCTCCCACTCTTCCTTGGAAGTCCGGTAGAGTTGCCGCAGATACGGAAGCATCGGATCCTCCCGGTCCAGCTGCTCTGACTCCCGCAGGAGCTGCGCCGCGCGTGGAAACTGCCTCTGCTCCATATAACACAGCGCCAGCAGGTTTCTGGCCCGCACATAACGCTCGCTCTGCGCCACCGCCTTTTTCAAATGCAGCAGCGCTGTATCCATCTGTCCTTTTTTCAGAAGTTCCAATGCCTGATTATACAGCCGGACCGCTTCTTTGATCTGCGCGGCCCGTCCGAAATTCTTGGAGATTCTCTTCAGATAATCCACTGCCGGATTGATCGCGCCCTCCGGCTCCCGGGCTGTGCTCTGCATCCATTCCCTCACAGCCAGCCCTGCTTCTCCGGTTTCCATATAGACCAGTCCTAAAAGATTGCGTGCCTGAATGTTGCCGGGATTATACACAATCGCCTTTTTCAGGGCTATCCGGGCATGTTCCAGACTATGCTCTTTCGCATAGCTTAGTCCTTCATTATAGAATCGTCCGGATACCTTGGCGAGGGCATAAGCCGCCTCCAGGCTCCGGCCGCAGCCGGAACAGGTCCTCTCCAGCGATTCTCTGCCGCATATCGGGCACTTCATCGCACATCCTCCAGCCCCAGCTGATCGAACTGATTCCGCGCCGGCCGTTCCGCATCCTGCACGATCATCCGTAGAAGGGTCTGCATATCCGCCGCTTCCTCGCCGCTCAGTTCCACTGCCGTCAGATTCACATCGGTACTCGGCTCAAACTTTTTAAGCTCTTCCTCAAAATCAAACATTCTTTTCTTCCCTTTCTATCTCTGCCAGCACCTCGCCCACAAGATACAGCGAGCCCGCACAGATCACAAGGCCGTCGGGAGCCGTCTGACGATACGCCTGCGCCAGAGCTTCTCTCACATTGGGCGCGGTCCCGGCCTCCGGCACGATTCTCAAGAAATCGGCCTCCTGAAGCCCTGCCGCTTCCTGCATTCTCGCGAAAATCATGCGTTTCGGGTCTATCCCGATGAGAAGTCCCCGCACAATGGATGCCACATCCTTTTTCTGCAAAGCGCTGAAAATGAGCGTTACATCCATTCCCGCCAATTTTTCCCGGCACCAGTGTCCCAGCGCTTCCGCCCCCTGCGGATTGTGCGCGCCTTCCAGTAAAAGATCCGCATGCTCCGTATAATGGATTCTCTGCATCCGTCCTGGCCAATGCGCTTTGTTCACACCTGCCGCGATATCCTTCCACGGGATGGACAAAATCCTGGCCGCAGTCAACGCCGTCTTCAGATTTTCCACCTGGTACTCACCGCACAACGCTGTCTTCAGCTCCCCTTCTTCTGTATTCACCCGGATTCCGTCCAGGTCATTTTGAAGAATGTGAATCGGATACGGATCCGCTTCATATAGGGGCGCTGCCTTTTCCTTGGCTACCGTATAAAACACTTGCATGGCCTCCGGTACATTGCGGCCGACGACCACCGGACAGCCCTGCTTGATGATTCCGGCCTTTTCTCCGGCGATTTCCGGAATTGTACTGCCAAGCACCTTGGTGTGATCCAGGCTGATGGACGTAATCACCGAAACCAGCGGCTGCCGAATGATATTGGTCGCGTCCAGCCGTCCGCCGACTCCGACCTCCAGCACCACAATGTCCGCCTTTTCTCTGGCAAAGTATAAAAACGCAATTGCTGTCAACAGCTGAAAAAACGTGGGATGGATTTTTCCTTCCCGCTCCATCTTTTCCGCTTTCTCCCGCACCTGATCCGCCAGTGCCGCGAATATTTTCTCCGGAATCTCGGCCTGTCCGATCCGGATGCGCTCTGTATAACGCACCAGATGCGGCGAAGTATACAATCCGACTCTGTATCCGCTCTCTGTCAGCATACTGCTGAGCAGGGCGCAGACCGTTCCCTTCCCGTTGGTCCCCGCAACATGGACAAACCGGAGGTGTTCCTCCGGATTGCCTAATTCTTCCATCAGCTGGCGCATGTTGGTCAGTCCGTCCTTTTTACCGTACAGACTGACCCCCTCCAGCCATTCGATCGCTTCCTGATATGTCATTTTCCTGCCTCAGCCAAGACGTGCAAGCTGTTCTTCCACCTGCTGGCGCTGCGCCTCATATCTTGCCTGTTTCTTTCGCTCTTCTTCTACTACCGCAGCCGGAGCCTTGGAAACAAATCCCGGATTGTTCAGCTTCTTGGACAAGCGATCGATCTCCTTATCCAGGCGCTCCCGCTCCTTAGCCAGACGGGCTCTCTCCTTATCCAGGTCCACAAGCTGCTCCAACGGAATAAAGGCGGTCGCTTTATGCAGCGGAATCGATACCGCGGTCTCGCTTACAT
>CAVGBV010000046.1:0-2589 GCA_963627615.1 Alloprevotella sp. | reverse complement strand
TCTGCACCCGCACCTCGGAAGCAAATGCCAGAGGCGCCAAAAATGCCGCGCCGCCCGTGAAGATGTCCTTGGTATGCTCATCATCGGAAACGAAGATCACGGTTGTCTTCTGCTTCGGCGATACATTCATCTGTGTGCGCACATTGCGGATACCGCGGATCGCTTCCTTCATGGCATCTACTTCTTCCGTCTCTGCCGGGAAATTCCAGTCTTCGCGATATACCGGCCATTCTGCCCGCATGATCGTCTCCTCCTCCGGACGGATATAGGAGTACAGCTCCTCCGTCAGGAACGGCATGTACGGATGCAGGAGCTTCAACGCGTTGGCCAATACTGTCGTCAGTGTCCACATCGCCGCTGTGCGGTCTTCACAGAGCTCCGCATACAGGCGGGTCTTGACCATCTCAATATACCAGTCGCAGAACTCTTCCCAGATAAAGCTCTGAATCATATCCGCGGCGATTCCCAGCTCATACCGATCCAAGAGATCGGTCGCCTCCTTGGCCAATGTATTGACCTTGGACAAAATCCAGCGGTCCGCCGCCGTAAGGCTCTCCGGATCCATCTGTTCCGGCAGCTCTTCCTTCTGATTCATCAGCACAAACCGGCTGGCGTTCCAGATCTTGTTCGCGAAGTTCCGGCTGGCTTCCACACGCTCCCAGTAGAAACGCATATCATTACCCGGCGCATTGCCTGTGATCAGGGTGAGTCTCAGCGCATCCGCACCGTACTGATCAATAACCTCCAGAGGATCGATACCATTGCCCAGAGACTTGCTCATCTTACGTCCCTGCGAATCCCGCACCAAGCCATGGAACAGCACGGTATGGAACGGAAGCTTGCCGGTATGCTCAATACCGGAGAATACCATACGGATGACCCAGAAGAAGATGATATCATATCCTGTTACCAGAACATCGGTCGGATAAAAATACTTATAGTCCTCCGTCTCTTCCGGCCATCCCAGTGTTGAAAACGGCCACAGAGCAGAAGAGAACCAGGTATCCAGCGTATCCTCATCCTGCTTGAAATGCGTACCGCCGCACTTGGGGCAAACGGTCGGCGCTTCCTTGGCTACCACAATCTCCTGGCAATCCTGGCAGTAGTACGCCGGAATCCGGTGTCCCCACCAGAGCTGTCTGGAGATACACCAGTCGCGGATATTGTCCAGCCAGTTATAATATACCTTTTCCATCCGCTCCGGAATCAGCTTGAGCTGTCCGCTGCGTACCGCTTCCACCGCCGGCTTGGCCAGATCCTTCATGGCTACGAACCACTGCGGCTTGATCATCGGCTCAATGACCGTCTTGCAGCGGTCATGCGTGCCGACGCTGTGCGTGATCGTCTCTACCTCGCCCAGAAGTCCCAGCGCCTTCAGGTCTTCCACCATCACCTTGCGCGCCTCATAGCGGTCCATTCCCGCGTACTTGCCGCCGATGGCTGCGATCGTGCCGTCGTCGTTCAGCATATTGATCTCCGGCAGATTATGACGCTTTCCTACCTCGTAGTCGTTAGGGTCATGAGCCGGCGTGATCTTAACCACGCCCGTTCCCTTAGTCATATCCGCATGCTCATCCGCAATGATCGGGATCTCACGGTCTGTCAACGGAAGATGAACCATCTTGCCGATCAGATGCTTATACCGCTCATCCTCTGGATTGACTGCTACCGCCGTATCGCCCAGCATCGTCTCCGGACGGGTCGTCGCCACCTCCAGGAAGGTTCCTTCCATGCCGGATACCGGATACAGAATGTGCCAGAAGTGTCCCTGCATGTCCACATGCTCTACCTCTGCGTCACTGATCGAAGTCTGGCATACCGGACACCAGTTGATCAGACGGGATCCCTTATAGATCAACTTCTTCTGATACAGGCGTACAAATACATCCTTGACCGCTTCAGAGCATCCCTCGTCCATCGTAAAGCGCTCTCTCTGCCAATCCGCCGAGGAGCCCATCTTCTTCAGCTGAGAAATGATCCTGCCGCCGTACTCTTCTTTCCATTCCCACGCTCTCTTCAGGAATCCCTCACGGCCCAGATCCTCCTTACGGATCCCCTGCTTCTTCAAAGTCTCAATAATCTTGACCTCTGTCGCAATGCTGGCATGATCTGTACCCGGCTGCCACAGCGCGTTATAGCCCTGCATTCTCTTATAGCGCACCAGGATATCCTGCATCGTATTGTCTAACGCGTGTCCCATATGCAGCTGTCCCGTGATATTGGGAGGCGGCATGACAATCGTAAACGGCTTTCTGCTGGGGTCCGGCTCCGCATGGAAATATCCGTTTTTCTCCCATCTGGCATACAGCCGGTCCTCCACCTCCTTCGGATCGTATTTGCTCGCCAGCTCTCTCTTCATCATCTGATACTCTTCCTCCCTTTCGATATTAAAAAACGGCCTTCGCCCCTGATAAGGGCGAAAGCCGCGGTACCACCTTATGATTATACTCTGCCTGCCGTAACGTGGCATCCCCGTTCCTGACTACTCGATTCACCAGGACTGGCGCATCGCTGCCGAAGCGACCTTCCGGAACCCATGCTTTAAGAACCTCGCACCAGTCAGCTCTCTCTCTGATAAGCGGTGTCCCG
>CAVGBV010000045.1:11607-19947 GCA_963627615.1 Alloprevotella sp. | reverse complement strand
CGCAGCCTTGCCGCAAGAGCCCCTGCACTTCTTCCACAAGCCCCGCCCGCATCATCTCATCTACGCGGCGATCAATCCGTTCATAGAGTCTCTCCCGATCCATGGACAACACATTGTAATGCAGCTCATACGGGCTTTCCTTTTGTTTTTGCTCATCATTATGCTCACTGATCCTGTGTCCCGTCTGTAGGAAGAATTCCAACGCGCGGATCACACGTTTGACGTTGTTGGGATGAATCCGTTCCGCCGCCGCGGGATCCGCCTCCATGAGGCGACGATAGAGCTTCTGCGGACCGCCTTCGTCAGCCGCTGTCTCCTCTAACTCTCTGCGGCAGCTTCCGCCGGTCTCCTCCGGCGTAAATTCTGCTCCGTATGCTAAGGCATGCAGGTAAAAACCGGTTCCACCCGCAACGATCGGGATCCGCCCCCGTTTCCAGATCCCCTCGGCCGTCTGCCGGGCCAGCTCCGTAAAACGAGCGACATTCCACTCTTCCCACGGGTCCACACAGTCAATCAGGTGATGCGGAACACCCTGCATCTCCTCCGGCCGGATCTTGGCCGTGCCAATATCCATGCCGCGGTACACCTGCATGGAATCCCCGGATATGATCTCCCCATCCAGTTTTTTGGCAAGCTCTACCGCCAGTGCGGACTTTCCCGCCGCTGTCGGCCCCGCAATAATATACAATGGCTTTTTCATCATATAATCCTCTTAAACAGCCGCTCCATCTGCTGCTGCGTCATTGTTACGATCGTTGGACGTCCGTGCGGGCAATTATAAGGATTGGTCGTCGATGCCAGCGCCTGAAAGAGCGCACGGGCTTCCTCCGGCGTCAGCACATGATTGCCTTTGACCGCCGCCTTACAGGACATCATCGCCATTCTGTCCAGAAGAACGTCTCCAGAGCTGTTTCTGCTCCCGTCGCTCAGGAAAGACGCCATGTCCTGAAAATCCTTCGGATCCATCGGCCCATTGAAAATATAGGGTACACAGCGCACCAGCACGGTATTCTCCCCAAAAGGCTCCACTTCAAACCCCATTCGGGTAAACAGCTCCAGGTTCTCCATTACACTGTTATAGTCGGCCGTACTCAGCGTAATAGCTTCCGGCTCCAGGAGGATCTGCGCGTCCAGCGAACCCTTATTCAGGACACTGCGAATCTTATCGTACAGAACTCTCTCATGCGCAGCGTGCTGATCCACGATATACAGCACATGATCCGCCTCTGCCATCCAATAGGTAGAAAAGGCCTGACCGACCAGGCGTAAAGAGGCCGGATCCGGAAAACGCTTCTCCGGACGCTCCGGTGCTTCTGCCACGCTCTCCTCCGGCTGTGCCTGCGGCGTCGGCAATGCCGAATAGACTGGCTCCGGCTCCTTCACCGCCGGGGATAGGATCTCCTGTCTGCCCGTATAAAAGCTATTCTCCTGCCACAGTGCCTTCTTGGCGACATGCTCCTGCTGCTGAATCTCCGGGGATGTACTGGTGTAGGTCTGCATCACCGGGAAGGCTTCGCTCCAATTCTTTTCCGGCTCCTCCGAAACCTTGGTCTGTGCCTGAACAATCCGTGTCATCAGGTCCTCCTGCCCCAGGGTTCTGGAGACCGCCTTATAGATCTCTTCCCGAATCAACCCTTCTTCGGAGAAACGCACCTCCATCTTGGTCGGATGAACATTTACATCGACCTGTGCGGGATCCGCCTGAATCTGTAGGATCGCCATCGGAAAGCTTCCGGGCATAATCAAATCCTTATAGCACTCTTCCAGAATCTTCTCGATCAGACGGCTGCGGATCATACGCCCATTCAGATAAAAATGCTGATAGCTCCTGTTGGCCCGCGTCATCTGCGGCCTTGAAATGTATCCCTTGACCCCAATCGCTCCCTGATAATCGACCTCCATCAGATCGCCCAGCACCTCTTTGCCGTATACCGCGTAAACACAGCTGCGCAGGCGATAATCCCCCGGCGTATGAAGTACACGGGAGGTGCCTCGGATATATTGAAAGGAGACTTCCGGATGTCCCATCGCGATCTTCTGCATAAAGTCCGTCACCGCCGCGGCTTCCGCGCCCGGCTTCTTCAGGAACTTCCGTCTGGCCGGAGTATTGAAAAAGAGCTCCTCCACCTTAAAGGTTGTTCCCGGCACAGCGGCAACCTCTTCATACATGAGTTCCCGTCCGCCCTCATTGACATACCGGATCCCTGTCAGCGCCTCCGCTGTCTTGGTAACCACTTCTGTGCGGGATACCGCAGCAATACTGGCCAAAGCTTCTCCGCGAAATCCCAGCGAGGTTACCAGCTCCAGATCCTCCGCGCTTCGAATCTTGCTCGTGGAATGACGTAAAAAAGCGCTGCGCACCTCACCCGCCTCGATCCCGGAGCCGTTATCGGTCACGCGGATCATAGAGATTCCGCCGTCCCTTACCTCCACCGTCACCGCCGTCGCTCCGGCATCGATGGAGTTTTCCACCAATTCCTTGACAATGGATGCCGGGCGCTCGATCACCTCACCTGCCGCGATCTTATTGATCGTCCCCGAGTCCAGTACCTGAATATGTGCCACCTGTATCCCTCCTTTTTCCCAGTCAGATCTCCTTGGCCTGACTATTCAGCTCATACAGCGTCTGCAGTGCCTGCAACGGCGTCATCTCCAACACCTTCAGATTCTTCAGGCGCTCGATCAGTTCCTCCTGTTTAGGATCATCCTGTCCAAACAGACTCATCTGAAAGGCATTGTCCACGACTTCGCTTTTGGCCTGAATCGCGGTTCCGCTGCCCGTATTGACGCTGTTGCTCAATAACTCCTTCAGGATCTCCTGCGCACGGTGCACTACCCACGCGGGAAGTCCTGCCAGCTTGGCGACCTCGATTCCATAGCTTCTGTCTCCGCAGCCGCGCTGGATCTTTCTCAAAAAGACAATATCCTCTCCGCTCTCCTTGATGGCAACACAGTAATTATGTACACCCTCCAGCTGGCCTTCCAGCTCTGTCAATTCATGATAATGTGTCGCGAACAGAGTTTTGGCCCCAATCGTCTTTTTGTCGCTGATATACTCCACTACGGCCCACGCGATACTTAGTCCGTCATAAGTCGATGTACCCCGTCCAATCTCGTCCAGAATCAAAAGGCTGGATGAGGTCGCGTGGCGAAGAATATTGGAGACTTCCGCCATCTCCACCATAAAGGTGCTCTGCCCGCCCGCAAGGTCATCCGAAGCGCCGACTCTTGTAAAGATCCGGTCCACCACGCTCAGACGCGCGGATTCCGCCGGGACATAGGATCCCATCTGGGCCATCAGACAGATTACGGCCACCTGCCTCATATATGTGGATTTACCAGCCATATTGGGGCCGGTGATGATCGCGATCCGGTCTTCCCGATTATCCAGCAGCGTATCATTGGGGATAAAGGCCTCTCCCTTCATCATGCGCTCCACTACCGGATGACGTCCCTTGATGATCTCGATGGTTTCCTTTTTATCGCTGACAAAGCGGGGCTTGACATAGTGATTGGCAACCGCGGCCTCTCCCAGAGAACGCAGCGCGTCCAGCTGCGCGATTTTGCCTGCCGTATCCTGCACCCGAACAAGCTGCTCTGCCACTTGGGTACGCACCTGCACAAAGAGGTCGTACTCCAGGGCCACCAGTTTCTCCTTGGCGCCCAGAATGGTATCCTCTAACGTCTTCAACTCTTCCGTAATATAGCGTTCGCCGTTGGCCAATGTCTGTTTCCGGATATACCGGTCCGGCACCTCGTTCATAAAGGACTTGGACACTTCCAGATAATATCCGAACACCCGGTTATACCCGATCTTGAGTGTCCGTATGCCTGTGGCTTCTTTTTCTTTGGCTTCCAGCTGCGCAAGCCAGCTCTTGCCGTCCACGTCGGCATGACGCAGTTTATCGACATCCGGATGAAAGCCTTCCTTGATCAGGCGGCCTTCCCGCAGCGTAATCGGCGGCTCCTCGTAGATGCTCCGTTCCAGAAGATCGCACAGATCCTTCAGTTCATCAAAATCCTTAGCCATCTCCTCATAGAGAGGCGCTTTTAAAAGTTCCAGAATACTCCGAATCCCCGGCAATGCCCGCAGAGACTGCTTCAGCGCCAGAAGGTCCCTGGCGCCGGCATTGCCGTAGGCAATCCTTCCCATGAGACGCTCCATATCATAGATCTGCTCCAAAGACTCTTTCAGCTCCTCAGAGAGAATCATATCCTCTACAAAGCACTCCACCGCGTCCAGCCTTTTTTCAATCTGCTCCTTATCGATCAACGGCTGCTCCGTCCACTTTCGCAGAAGTCTTCCGCCCATTGCCGTACGGGTATAGTCAATCACCCATAGCAGAGACCCCTGACGGCTCTTGTCCCGCAGAGTCTGTGTCAGCTCAAGATTACGCCTCGTCGCTGAATCCAGCATCATATACTGCTTGAGCGAATACGTAGAGATGCGGGAAATATGACTTAGATCCCGCTTCTGCGTCTCTACCAGATAATCCAGAAGCGCTCCCGCCGCCGTTACGGACAGCGGCAGCTCGCTCATCCCCAGACCTTCCATTGAATGCACATGGAAATGATGCTTTAGGACATCCTCGCAGCGCTCCAGCCGAAAATGATGCGCCCCGTACAGATTGACAAAAATCTCATAGGACTTCTTCAGGCGTTCAATATCGATTCCGCCCGCGTTCTCTTCATTGATGATAATCTCTGAGGGCCGGTATTTTGCTACCTCGTCCCAGAACTTATCCTCCTCTTCAAACTCTGTGACAAAAAACTCTCCTGTCGTGATGTCGCAGATCGCAATTCCCAGCCGGTCGCAAGTCCGGTTGACCGACATGATATAGTTATTGCGCTTCTCCTCTACATGCTCGGAATTGATATTGGTGCCGGGCGTAACGATTCGCGTAACCTCGCGTTTTACCAGCCCCTGCGCCAGCTTCGGGTCCTCCATCTGCTCGCAGATCGCTACCCGGTATCCCTTGCTGACCAGCTTCTGCAGATATCCCTCAATAGCATGGTACGGGACTCCGCACATCGGCGCCCGTTCGGCCTGACCGCAGTCCCGTCCGGTCAATGTCAATTCCAGTTCTTTGGATGCCGTAATGGCATCGTCAAAGAAGAGCTCGTAAAAATCCCCCAGTCGGAACATCAGAAGGCATCCCGGATTCTCCTCCTTCACCTTCAGATACTGCTCCATCATCGGCGTATATTTTGCCATGGTTATTCTTCCTTATCTGTTTGTAATGTTCCTGTCAAATAATAGGTCATCTGCTCGTCAATTCTCACTGGAACGATCTGTCCGATCAAGGACGGATCTCCACGAAAATGCACCAGATAATTCTCACCGCTGCGTCCGGTCAGCATGGACGGATCGTGCTGATTAACCTCTTCCGCCATCACCATCAAAGTCTTCCCCAGCAGGCGCTCATTACGCTTATCGATCTCTTCCTTCAAAACAGCCAAAAGCTCTTCAAAATTGGCCTTGGACTCTTCCGGCGGCACCTGATTCTCCATCCGCGCCGCAGGCGTCCCTTCCCGCTTGGAGTAGATGAAAGTAAAGGCATTATCAAATCCGGCCTTTCGTACCACATCCAGTGTCTCCAGAAAATCCTCCCTCGTCTCTCCCGGAAAACCTACGATGATGTCGGTCGTGATCGCGATATCCGGAACCGCCTCCCGCAGCTTGCGGACAATCTCCAGATACCTAGCCTTATCATAATGCCGGTTCATCTGCTTCAGCAGCCGATCGCTTCCGGACTGCAGGGGCAGATGAAAATGCGGGCATACCTTCGGGCAATTTTTCATCGCGTCGATCAGTTCGTCAGACAAGTCCTTCGGATGGGAAGTCATAAAGCGGATCCGCTCCACACCTTCCACCTCACTGACCATGTACAAAAGCTGTGCGAAGCTGACCGGCTCCTCCAGCGTCTTGCCATAGCTGTTTACATTCTGACCCAGAAGCTGAATCTCCTTGACTCCGGCCGCCACCAGCTCCCGAACCTCCTTCAGGATCTCTTCCGGTTTACGGCTCCGCTCCCGTCCCCGTACATACGGAACGATACAATAGGTACAAAAATTATTGCACCCAAACATGATATTGACCGACGCCTTGAAGGAAGTCTTACGAATACTCGGAAGGTCTTCCACAATCTCCCCCGGCTTATCCCAGATATCGATCACCTGTCTGTTCTCCAGCAGTATTTCCTCCAAAAGCTCCGCAAAACGGTACAGGTTATGTGTCCCGAAGATAAGATCCACCCATGGGTAGGATTTCTTCAGCTTCTCCACCACATGCGGCTCCTGCATCATGCATCCGCACAGAGCGATCTTCATCCCCGGCCGTTTTCTCTTATACCCTTTCAGATACCCCAATCGTCCATAAACCTTCAACTCGGCATTTTCCCGGACACAGCAGGTATTATAGACCACCAGATCCGCGTCCTCTTCCCGTTCGCTCGGGATATAACCCGCTTCTGCCAGAATTCCTGCCAGCTTCTCCGAATCATGGGCGTTCATCTGACACCCCAGTGTAGTAATATGATATGACGGATGCTGTCCCGCCAGATGTATCTTGATCCGCTCCACTGCCGCATGCTGCAGCAGCGCTTCCTGCGCGGCGTTCTTGATCGTTCCTCTCTCCATTGGTATATCCTTTCTATTGAAAACTAATCCCAGAATATCATACCGCATTCTTCTCCGTTTGTAAAGAAGAAAAAGCCCCTGTCCCCGCTGAAAGCGCAGGAACAAGGACTTTTACGTATCGGCTTCCGTCGCCGTTATCTCTTGATATCGTAGCTCATGTTCATCAGATTGCGGATACTGGCGGCATCGTCCGTAATATTGGCATCGCCGTGAATCGTATGCTTGATCGCACTGCTGGCCACCGCGAAGTTGATCATATCCATCGGGCGGTAATTGTGGATCATGGCATAGATCAGTCCGCTGGCAAACGCGTCACCGCCGCCGACACGGTCCAGAATATTAAAGGTAAACAGCTTACTCTCAAACGTATGTCCCTCATACCACATAAACGCCTTAAGGCTGTTCTCACTGCCGCTGTGCGCATAGCGTACATGGCGGGCAATGCACTTGATATTGGGGTATCTGCGGATAAATGCCTGGAAAATCTCATCCTGCTGCTCATAGCTCGGCTGCAGCGGTACGCCGTCCTTATAATCTCCCTTGCTGTGATCACTCTCATCCTTCCACAGATGATAGGGCTCGATCCCCAGCAGCACATCCACATAGGGCAGACACTGCGTACAGAAATCCCGCGCTTCCTCCCATGTCCACAGCGCGCTGCGGAAATTGCCGTCAAAGCTGACCGTCAATCCCTTCTCCTTCGCGACCTTCAGACAATCCAGAATCAGCTTGGCACAATTGGGGCCCAGCGCCGGTGTAATGCCGCTTAAGTGCAGCCAGTCAAAGTCATCCAGCAGTGCTTCCAGATCTACCTTATTGAAATCATATTCCGTAATCGCGCTGTGCTTACGGTCATAGATCACCTTGCTGGCACGAATCCCATATCCGGTCTCCAAATAATAGGTCCCCAGGCGATGGGTCGGAGTCTCCTCCGGCGTACTCAGAATCATAGGCGTACAATGCACGTCATTGCTTCGCAGCATACGCACCGCACTCTTTCCCAGACTGTTGTTCGGAACAACACTGAAAAAAGTACTGTCGATTCCGAGGTTGGCCAGCGCCAGGGCAATATTGGCCTCGCTGCCGCCATAGCTCGCCTCAAAACTGCTCGCCATCCGGATCTTTTCATAGTTGGGAGGAGTCAGTCTCAACATGATCTCTCCAATAGTAAAGAACTTCTTCTGGCTGTCATTATTTAATAAAGGATTAAAATGCTCCATCATAGCCTCCATTCCACCGCGACCGGTTCCAATATGTCGGGGTCTCATACAGATTTATTATAGCAAATCCAGGCCGGAAAATCAACCCATAATCCAAACTTACAGCGCCTCTCTCTTCTCCGTAAGATTCTTCCAGATTCTAAGCGGAACATAGTGCTGCTGCAGAAGGCGGTTTTCCCGTTCCTGAATGGCGATATGATCAAAATAAGTCTGCCAGGCATCCTCCATTGTCTTTTCTCCGCCGGATTTGTAGACTCGCATATCCTGCTCCAACGGCCTCTCCTCCCAATGCCCCGCCGCATAGACTCCCGCTTTTTTTCGGCGCAGGTCATGGATGATAAAGCGCTCTTCCCGCAGCCGGTCCGCAAAATGCGGCATCAAAAGACAGGTAATATCTGCCTCCGGCTCATAGGCGGCATATAATACTCCCTGAATCTCCCCAAACCGGAGCCATCCCAGAAAACGATGCGCTTCCCTGGCC